>CATJIW010000001.1 GCA_949740745.1 uncultured Lachnospiraceae bacterium
TGACACTCCCAGTCCTTGCTGGGCCCGAAAATACGCTCGCAGAACAGTCCGTCCTTTTCCGGCTTTAATGTCCTGTAATTGATGGTTTCAGGCTTCTTCACCTCACCCTTTGACCAATCCAGGATCTTTTCCGGAGATGCCAGGCCGATCTTGATCGCGTCAAACGAAAGCGGCTGATAGGTTTCATTCGTTGTTTCAGGCATGAGTGATTCTCCCTTCTATCAATATCCATGTCCCAGGTTCTGCTTTATTCGTCAAACTCGTCTCCAAAGTCTTCTTCTGGTTCCTCCGCATACTCCTCGTCCGGCTCCGCCTCGTCCACGTCAACCAGCTCGCCGTCCTCAAACTCCTGCTTCTGGTACCCCATGGAGCCGTAGGATTCCTCATAATCATTGAATACCCGGTCGCTGTTCAGCAGCGCATTGATATCCGTATTTCCGTAATCCGTGCTCTCCGTGATCTCCACTTCCGTATTGTCGTCCCGCAGCAGGCGCACGTCAAGCCCCAGGGACTGGAGCTCTTTTAAAAGCACCTTGAAGGATTCGGGAACGCTGGGCTCCGGAATGTTCTCTCCCTTGATGATCGCCTCATAGGTCTTCACGCGGCCCACCACGTCATCCGACTTCACCGTCAGAATCTCCTGCAGAGTATAGGCTGCGCCGTAGGCTTCCAGGGCCCACACCTCCATCTCGCCGAACCTCTGTCCGCCGAACTGGGCCTTGCCGCCCAGAGGCTGCTGGGTCACCAGGGAGTAAGGGCCGGTGGAACGGGCATGGATCTTGTCGTCCACCAGGTGATGCAGCTTCAGGTAATGCATGTGTCCGATGGTAACCGGGCTGTCAAAATATTCGCCGGTCCGCCCGTCGCGCAGGCGCACCTTGCCGTCCCGCTGGATGGGCACTCCCTTCCACAGCTCTCTGTGGCCTTTGTTCTCGTCCAAAAAGCTCATCACTTCCGGCCGCAGAGATTCCTGATACTTCTTTACAAATTCATCCCACTCCAGATTGACATAA
>CATJIW010000002.1 GCA_949740745.1 uncultured Lachnospiraceae bacterium
CAAATTCATATGCATTTTCTCCCAAATCCATCTGTTTTTTGATGGTATCAATGAGAAGAGCTTTGCAGGAGGAAGGTTCCTTGATTTTTTGCTCCTTCACTTTTGCCTTCAAATCCTCAATGATGGCTTCCGTCGTGTGAATTCCAATGTCCCCCATAATCAAAGTCTCTTCTATTTCATCATAAAAGTCATCGTCAATGGCAGAAAATCCATTGAAAATGGAATCAATCCCAGCGACGATATTGTTCCTGGTTTTGCTGAGTCCTGCCACCAGGCGTCCAAAAAAGCCTTTTTTCTCCTGACTCATACACACTCCTCCTCTATTTTAATAATGTTACACCTTGTTCTGCTATTCTGTCAAATAACTATAGACTAAAGCTGTTATGCTGTCAGGTTATGCCGTCTGTTCTGTCAAATCCACCGACACCAGTGTGGACACGCCTTTTTCCTGCATGGTAATCCCATAAAGGCGGTCTGCCACCAGCATGGTCCCCCTTCTGTGGGTAATGACAATAAACTGGGTATTCATTTTCAGTTTTCCCAGATAAGCGGCAAACCGGCCCACATTGCTGTCGTCCAAAGCCGCTTCGATCTCATCCAGGAGGCAGAAAGGCGAAGGTTTCAAATTCTGGATTGCAAACAATACACTGATGGCCGTCAGGGCTTTTTCCCCTCCCGAAAGCTGCATCATATTTTGAAGCTTCTTTCCCGGAGGCTGGGCGATAATCTGGATCCCCGCTTCCAGAAGGTCCTCCCCCTCCACAAGCTCCAGAGTCCCCTTGCCGCCGCCGAAAAGCTCTTTGAACACGGCGTCAAATTCCTCCTTTATGTCCCGGAATTTTTCCTCGAACTGGCGGCGCATTCCCTCGTCCAGCTCCTCGATGACCTGGATCAGGCTTTCCTCCGCCTCCTTGAGATCGTCATGCTGGGCCTTCATAAAGAAGTACCGCTCCGAGATTTCCTTGTAATCCTCGATGGCGTTCACATTGACCGCCCCCAGGTCTTTAATGGCCTGCTTCAGTGCGCCGATCTGCTTTCGTATGGAAGCGGCCGTCGCATCCTCCGGAACCTCTGTCCTGGCCGCTTCTGACGGAGTCAGCTCATATTCCTCCCACAGATACTGGATCTGCTGTTCCATGGCCTCCTCGCATTTCTCCTTCTGGCCCTCCAGCCGGTAAAGCTCCTTGTCCAGCCTGGCAATCTCCCCGGACATGGACTCCTGCTTCTCGAAAAAGCCGCTCTGCTCCTTCTGGCATTCCTCCCGCCTTGCGGAAAAGTCCGCAAGGGCTGATGAAAGCCGCTCCGCCTCGGCTTCCAGCTCTCCGATCCGCTCCCGGATCTGTCCGATCTCTGCCTTCTTTTCTTCCGAAGAACGCGCACATCCGCCAAGCTCCTGCTTCTGGGACTCCCTTTCCTTCTTAAGCCCCTCAAGCTCACCGGAGATCCGGAGGATATTTTCCAGAAGAAAGCTGTCCTTCTGGGAAAGAGACGAAAAATCCAGTTCTGCCGGGCGGAGCTTTTCCCGCCGCTCCCCTCTGGCCTCCCTGACCTTTAAGGCCGCCGCTTCCAGCCCGGCGATCTCCTGCTCGCACTCCTGATTCCTTGCTTCCAGGCTTTCTGCCTCCGTTTTAAGTGCCGCCTTCCCGTCCTCGATCTTTTGCAGCTCCTCCGAAAGCTTCCGCCCCTCCAGGCGGATGTCCTCATAGCCTGCGGCGATCTCCTGCGCCTTCTCCCTGGCCGCGGAAAGGCTGGCGGAAAGGGAGGAAAGCTTCACTCTGGCCGCCTGCCCTGCCTCCCGGCTCTTCTCCATGGCCTCCCGAAAGCCCCTGAGCCTTTGATCCGCCGCCTCTACCCGCTCCTTAATCTGGTCGCACTGGACAAGGGCCTGATTCATGGCCCGCTCCAGCTCTTCCAGCTCCCGCTTCCTTCCCAGCAGGTTGCTGCTGTTTTTAAAAGCGCCGCCGGTCATGGAGCCGCCCGCCGCCAGAAGCTCCCCCTCCAGCGTCACGATCCGCAGGGAATACTGATATTTCCGGGAAATGGCAATGGCGTGGTCGATGTTGTCCACCACTAAAATCCGTCCCAGAAGATACTCCGCCAGCCGGTCATAGCCGCCCTTCACCTCCACCAGGGTGTGGGCGAGCCCCACCACCCCCGTCTCTGCAAGCGCCTCTTTTTTGGAAAAGCCCCCTCTGGCCGTAATGCTGGAGAGGGGCAGGAAGGTCGCCCTGCCGAATTTATGCTTTTTCAGATAACCGATCAGGTTCTTCGCCGTGGCCTCCGAGTCGGTGACTATGTTCTGAATGGAGCCTCCAAGGGCCGTTTCGATGGCCGTCTCATACTCCTTCGGCGTCTCCAAAAGATCCGCCACCACGCCGATAATCCCCGGCGTGGAACCCTTTACCTCCATAACCCTTTTTATGCTGTTTCCGTATCCCTCATACCGTTCCGAAAGGTTCCTAAGGGATTCCAGCTTCGTGCGGAGGGTATGGTATTCCTGCTGCTTCTGGTTCAGGTTCTTATTTTCCCGGTAGGAAGCCTCTTCCGCCTCCCTGCCGGCTGCCTGCGCTTCCGCAAAGATCTTCTTCTGTCCGGAAAGCTCCGTTTCCAGCTCCCGAATCTCCCCCTCGATCTGGGCTTCCTCCAGATGCCTGGCCTCCTCCTCGCTCTTCACCTTGAGCATCCGGGCCTCCAGCTCCTTTTTCCGTCTGGCATTCTGCTCCCGCAGGGTTTCAAACCGCTCCTCCCTGGCCCCCAGGGACGCCCGGTCGTTCAGGGCATTCAAAATGCTGCCCCTTTGGTTCTCGATTTCCGCTTCCAGGGCCCGGATCCGTTCCTCGTCCCCGGCAATTTCTTCTTTTAAGGTTCCCTGCGCATCGTCCAGCTCGTCCAGCCGCTCGTTTAAGCTCCCCTTCTGCTCCACGAAGCCGGCCTTGTCCGATTCCTTCTTTTCCAGCTCCCCCTCAATGGCCGAAAGCCTCGCCGTAATCCGTTCCCGGTTTCCTGCGTCGGTGCGGATCTGTTCCTCCAGGACCCGGATCCGCCCCTCCATGGACTCCTTTTCCACCTTTCCGTCGTTCAGGGCATCCCTCTGCTCCGAAAGCCGCATATCCAGCCCGGATATTTCCTCCGCCAGCCGGTCATACTCATCCTTCAGCCTGGCCGCCTCCTCCCGTTTCCCGGAAAGCTCCTCCGTCACCGTGCCGATATGCTCCGTCACCTCAGAAAGCCGGGTTTTCTGGGCAGAATTTTCAAGCTGAAAGCTCTGCAGGTCCAGGTTCTTCAGTTCTTCCCTGAATTTCAGGTACTCCCTGGCCTTCCCCGCCTGCTCCTCCAGAGGCCCCACCTGCTTTTCCAGCTCCGTCAAAATGTCCGTGACCCGGAGGAGGTTCTGCTGTTCGCTTTCCAGCTTTTTCTGGGCTATGCTTTTGCGCTTTTTGAATTTCACGATCCCGGCCGCCTCGTCAAAAAGCTCCCGCCGGTCCTCCGGCTTGCCGCTTAAGATCTTGTCGATCTGGCCCTGGCCGATGATGGAATAGCCTTCCTTCCCGATTCCCGTATCGTAAAACAGCTCGTTGATATCCCGCAGGCGGCAGCCCCCTCCGTTCAGCAGATATTCGCTCTCCCCGGAACGGTAGACCCGTCTGGATACCGTCACCTCGTCATAATCAATGGGCAGGGAATGATCCGAATTGTCCAGCGTAATCGCCACATAGGCATATCCCTGGGGCTTCCTGTTCTGGGTGCCGGAAAAAATCACGTCCTGCATATTGGCACCTCTAAGCTGTTTGGCGCTCTGTTCCCCAAGCACCCAGCGGACCGCGTCGGCCACGTTGCTCTTGCCGCTGCCGTTTGGCCCCACGATCCCGGTGATCCCGTCGTTAAACTCAAAAAGTATTTTATTTGCAAATGATTTAAAGCCCTGTACCTCGATACTTTTTAAAAACATCCGTTCTTATTCCTTTTCCCTAAGCTTAAGGATGGCCCGATAAGCCGCCATCTGCTCCGCCGCCTTTTTCGTCCGTCCCTCTCCTTCGCTCACAGCCGTCCCGCCCACGAAGGCCCTCACATGGAAGACCTTCGCATGATCCGGCCCTTCCTCTCCGGAAAGCTCATAGGAAAGCCCTCCCTCCTGCCTCGCCTGTACCAGCTCCTGCAAGATAGTCTTGCTATCATAAAAGAGTTTCTTATGCTCCAGGTCATTCATAACAAAACGGAATACAAACTCCTTTGCATTAGCAAAACCACCGTCCAGATAAATGGCTCCGATCAGAGCTTCCAGCGCATCCGACAAAATAGAATCCCGTTCCCTTCCGCCTTCTGCGTCCTCTCCCTTTCCCAGATACAGATAGCTCCCGATGCCAAGCTCCCTGGCACAGCGGGCAAGAGTCGGCTCGCAGACAATGCTGGCCCGGAACCTGGTCAGCTCCCCCTCCGGCCGGTCCGGATATTCCCGGTAAAGAAAATCGCTGCTGCAAAGCTCCAGGACCGCATCCCCCAGAAACTCCAGCCGCTCATTGTTATCCTCCCGCTTCATATGATGCTCATTGATATAGGAGCTGTGAACCATGGCATGGAACAAAAGGGACTTGTCCCGAAAGACATAACCGCTCCTTTGTTCCAGCCCCGCAAGGATTTCCAATCTTCGTTTCATAAAAAATTCCTTTCTGCGCCCTGCGGAAAATCCCGGAGGATTTCCGAAATTTCCGAAAATAGAAATAGAATCCCGCCCCGCAGGATCCTATTTCTGCGTTCACCTACAATCATTCCCGTTCCCGTCAGTTACAGGCATTCCGGATCTGCTCCACGGCGTCTCCCACCGTGACGATCTTCTCCGCCGCCTCTGTCGGGATCTCGATGTCAAACTCCTCCTCGATCCCCATAATGATCTGGAACACGTCCAGAGAGTCCGCCCCAAGATCATCCACAAAGGTGGTCTCCATGGCAATTTCCTCTGCCTCCACATTCAGTACCTCTGCGATAATCCCCTGTAATTTTTCAAATTCCATAACTGTCACCCTTTCTGTATTATTTTTCCGGCTTCTTTGCATCTTCGGCAAAAAGCCCTTTGATCTTGTCATTGATCTTCTGCTCCTTGAAGGTCACGCACTGGAAAATGGTATTCCGTACCTCCTTAGCCGTGGCGTTTCCATGGGTTTTCACCACCAGGCCGTTTAACCCCAGCATGGGCGCACCTCCGTACTCCGTGGCGTCAAAG
>CATJIW010000003.1 GCA_949740745.1 uncultured Lachnospiraceae bacterium
AAAGGTGATCATATTATTAGACGAATACGACACACCTTTGCAGGAAGCTTATGTCAATGGATACTGGGAGGAACTGGTGGCATTTACCAGGAGCCTGTTTAATTCCACATTTAAGACGAACCCGTATCTGGAACGCGCAGTCATGACGGGAATCACCAGAGTGAGCAAGGAGTCCATCTTTTCTGATCTGAATAATCTAAAAGTGGTGACAACGACCTCCGAGGAATATGAATCCAGCTTTGGCTTCACCGAGGAGGAAGTCTTTGCTGCGCTGGATGAATTTGGCCTGTCTGAGAAAAAGGAAGAAGTAAAGAGCTGGTATGACGGCTTTACCTTTGGGAAAAAAACAGATATTTATAATCCATGGTCCATCATTAATTATCTGGATACAAAACGGGTGCGTTGTTACTGGGCAAACAGCAGCTCCAACCGCCTGGTCGGAAAGCCCCTTAAGGAAGGGAATAAGAAAACCAAGCAGGATTTTGAGCTGCTTTTGCAGGGAGGAACTCTGACGGTTGAGATCGACGAACAGATTATTTATAACCAGCTTGGAGAAAAAAAGACAGCCGTCTGGAGTCTCCTGCTTGCCAGCGGATATCTGAAAGTAGTGCAGACGGAGGTTTCGGCCCGGGATGGCCGTGATTATTATACGCTGGCGCTGACGAACCGGGAAGTGCGTCTGATGTTTGAAGAGATGGTGCGGGGATGGTTCTGGGAGGAGAATGACCGTTATACAGATTTCATCCAGGCAATGCTCCTTGGCGACGTGGAAGCGATGAATGAATACATGAATGAAGTGACGCAGGCGGTATTCAGTTATTTTGATACAGGGAAGAATCCGGCGAAGGAGGAACCTGAAAAATTTTATCATGGCTTCGTCCTGGGTCTGATGGCGGAACTGAAAGGCCGCTACGTACTCACCTCCAACCGTGAGAGCGGCTTTGGCCGTTACGATGTTATGCTGGAGCCGGTCGATGAAAAGGATGACGCCATAATACTGGAATTCAAGGTTTTTAAACCGCGCACAGAAAAGGATTTGACGGATACCGTGCAGGCGGCGCTTAGGCAGATTGAAGAAAAAAATTATGAAGCGGCTCTGAGGGCGAGAGGGATACCGAAAGAACGGATCAGAATGTATGGTTTTGCATTTCAGGGAAAAAAAGTATTGATTGAAGAAGGCCGTTAAACAGGAACAGAATAAAGAAGAAACGGGGTTTCCTTTACAGAGAAGATTCCATCATTTCTACAAAAATTCCCCGGGATTTTGACAGCAACACTGACAGCATTTGACAGCAGTAAAAAGGAATGAAAGACGGTAAAAGCATTGAAATATACGGAAAATATGGACCTGAAAGGGTAAAAAAGGGCCAAACCGATTTTATTGGGGGTTTAGCTTTTATAAATCCATAATGCTGGTCAGACAGATAAAATCATCTATTGTACGGATACAGGTAATGGTCCATGGCTTGCTCCATTGAGCGCGGATTCTCATTTGACGTATATAGGTACCAACTGTTCTTTCCGAAAAGCAGCTGCAGCTAATAGTTGCCATATAGTTGCCCATAATTTCTATATAGTTGGTAGAGTGCAACTGGATAAATCAGTATATTGTTGCTGTCAGAACTATACGGAGGTGCGTAATATGAATGAAAATCGATTAGCGGAAAATCTTATGTACTATCGCAAAAAGAAGGGACTGTCACAGAAAAAAATTGGGGAATATTGGGAGGTCAGCCGTCAAGCCGTAACCAAATGGGAAACTAATACTTCAAAACCAAATTCGAACAATTTAATTAAGCTAGCACAATTATTTGAAGTTGAAGTTGATACATTACTGGGGAAT
>CATJIW010000004.1 GCA_949740745.1 uncultured Lachnospiraceae bacterium
CCTGCAGAATGAAAAAAGGGTCTCAAAAAGTATACTTTCTGAGAACCCGGACTCTGCTAAGAGTGTAACACAAAATATTGGGGATTGCAACCATTTTTACTATTTTTTTCTATTTTTTTCTGATTTTTCCGTTTCTCAAAAGGTATACCTTATGAGATAGCCGCACGGTTATAACGGGACACCCACCCCGGCTGTGATGGGATACCCACCCCGCAGAGCGTACCTTATAAAAGGTTGGTATCCGTGCGGTTCCGGACTTACCATTTGGAAGGAGGGGAGTGTTAAAAGGCACCACTGGAAAAAGGTTTTGAGACAGGGCTGTCAGACGGCCCCGCGCGGCAACAAAGATTTAATACGGCAACAAGGAGTTTATGAACAAGGAGGTTTTAGAGCAATGAAAAAAAGAGTTTTTTCTGCGACTCTGGCTGGCTGCATGATGTTAAGCATGGTTCCGGTTACGGCATTTGCGGCGAATGAGGACGTCGCCGTACATGCGGAAAAGGCGGCTTTGGAGGAAGGCAGGATTGAGCTTGCCCGGCCGGGCGACAAGAATAAGTTTATCGGCAATAAATATGCAAGTGATTTTATTGACAACAGGACCGGACAGGTGAAGCTTGTAAGGAATTATGGAGAGTTTAATGGAACTGTGGCTGCGGACAGATCCGGCTATTACCTGCCTCTGGTGGTTTCTGTTCCCGGCGCCACTGCGGATACCGATATTGTTATCGTAAACGGGCACAGTAATCCGGAAGGGGACGTCATTACAAAGGAAGATAAGGTAGTCAATGTGTTGAAGTCCAGTGATAATGCTGGGGATGGGAACCCTACTGCGGACCCTTATATTAACCTTTCCCAGCAGATCGCCAGGATGGACGGGGTGCTTTTGAAGGATAAGCTCACCATAGAGGTCTGGATGGGCGGAGTGGACGGCGGACAGGGACAGTACGACTATGTCATGGAGTATGATTTTTCCGGCGCCGTGCTGGAGGATTCTGCAAAATATAAGACGGCCCAGCTGAAGGTCGATTCGACGGCAGCGGATTACTTTGGGAAACGTGCGTCGGAGCTCTATAACGTCCGGTCGAATACGGTAAAGCTGATTACGGATTACACCGGGTTTTCAAGTAAGGAAGAAGAAAGGTCCGGATATTATCTTCCGCTGAGGCTTGAGCTTGATGTGTGTGAGGATATGATTGTTACCGTACAAAAAGGGAAAAATGAGGACGGGACAGACAAAACGGCAGATTATGAGGTCAGGGACGGAATCCTCAACCTTGTCCAGAGGATTGCAGGCACAGACGGCAGGCTGTTCCGGGATGCGGTTACGGTCACGGTATATCCTCAGGGTAAAGGAGAGGGGATGCCCTCGAAAACCTATACTTATGATTTGAGCGGCGTCACGCTGGAACAGGGACTTGAGATCGGAGCCGTGCCGGTGCAGAAGAGTGCGGTGAAGACGGATAATACCGCCAATGATCTGGCCGTTAAGAATAATCTTGAGCAGGTGCAGTCCGTTGAGTTTAAGGACGGCGTCCTGACCGTTAAAGCCAATGTGGGAGAGGCGGTTTCCTTTGGAAAGGGCGCTGCTTCGTCCAGTGCCGACGAGAAATATATCCCCGTGCTGTTTACTGCGGAAAAAGCCGGGAAATCGGTAGTGGCTGCGGATCCCAATGTTGTTAAATACGGCGGAAAGAGCGGCACGCATTTCCTTGCATGGGTGAATCTTGTCCAGAAGACGGATGCGGATAAGAAGGTAACGGTTTCTACCAGCGTCCTTTCCAAGGATGTGACAGTTAAGGTGATCAATGTTTCTGATGCGCCGGTGTTAAAGCCCGGAGCAGCCGTAACCGTGAATGACGGCGTGATGACCGGAATGGAAGCCGGTAAGAAGGTGATGACCGTTGCTGAAGTCAGGGAAATGTATGCAGAAAACGGCGGCAGCGTCGTGATCGAAACCGCAGGCGGCAGAGAGCTGAAGGACGGCGAGAAGGTTGGAACCGGCAGCGTGATCATTCTAAAGGATAAGGATGGAAATAAGGTCGAAGTGATCACCGTGGTGGTCAGGGGCGACGTGACCGGCGAAGGCTATGCACATCTTGGCCAGGTCGTTGCAGCCGGAAGGGCATTGGTTGGCGCGGACACTCTGGAAGGCGCATACCTTGCGGCGGGCGATATTAACGGCAACGGCGTGATCGACCTCGGCGATATCGTCGGCATCGGCCAGATCGTCGTAACGGCAAAATAGTAACAGGCAATAACCATAAAGTTTGGAGGAAAGATAGGAAATGAAGAAGAAAATTGTACTTTCACTGACATTGATGCTGTCGCTTGTCATGATGTCTTTGACGGCATTTGCGGCGGCACCCGATTCAACCGTGACTGTGGATAAGTCTTCTGCAAAGAACGGGGACGAGGTAGTTGTTACCGTAAAGCTTGGAACGGAGGACGGTTCCATGAGCGCGGACGTGGTGACAGAGAACCTTGAGTTTGTAGGTGTTACCTCTGATCTCTCCATGTCCAGCGCCGGCAAGCTGAATCTGGCTTCCTTCGGCGGAAGCGGTGCAACCGCAGCCTATACTTATAAGGTAGTTGGAGAAGCCGGGGCAAAGGCTACGTTTAAGCTGACCAATATTGCCCGGGGCGAGAATACGGATGCGCCCGCTGCCACGGGAGAAGAAGACAGCGTAGTCGTGGCGATCACAGGGGAAGAGCCTACGAACCCTGCGGAGCCTACGAACCCTGCGGAACCTACGGATCCCGCAGAGCCTACGAACCCTGCGGAGCCTACGGATCCCGCAGAGCCTACGAACCCTGCGGAACCTACGAATCCCGCAGAGCCTACGAACCCTGCGGATCCTGCAGAGCCGACGCAGCCCGCTTCCGGAAACAATCTGGACAAGGCTCCCAATACCGGTGATGCCACGGCCAGCGTATGGCCTCTGGCGCTGATCGGATGCATGGGCGTGGCAGCGGCAGTCGTTGCCGGTAAGAAGGTGTCTTACAGGGAATAAACCGTATTTTTAAAAGCAGACAGGTGCCATGAAACACTAAAATGCCGCCCGGGGAAGAGAAATCTGCCCCGGGCGGCCTACGTTGCAAAAAAGGGCCGGACCGGAGTGCCCTGCGGAAGGCAAAGCTTATGGGATGGGGCCTGCGTCCGGCTGACAAAGAGGATGGGACGATGAAAACAGAGAAGAGAAAAAAAGGGAGAAGGAAAGCAGGGAAACGATTCAGGCGGATCTGGACGGCGGTGCTTGTCTGTGCCGTTTTTGCGGCGGCTTTTGCGGCATTTTGGCTCCTGCGGCCGAAGCCTTCGGCGCCGAGGGTGGAACGGGAACCGGAACCGGCACAGGCGGAGACCCTGGGACGGCCTTCGGAACCGGAGACGGCGGCCCGGACAGAACCGGAAACAGAACCGGAAACAGAACCGGAGATGCTTCCCTCCATGAAGGAATTGTATGAGCGCAACGGCGATCTGGCGGGATGGCTTAAAATTGAAGGGACCGCCATCGATTACCCGGTCATGTATACGCCGCAGGACGGGGAATATTATCTGTTTCGGACCTTTGAGAAGGAGGAGGATCCGGCCAAGCAGGGGTGCCTCTTCATCGACGAGCACTGCCGGATCCGGCCAAGGAGCACGAACCTTCTGATCCACGGGCACAACATGAAGAACGGGAGCATGTTCCGGGCTCTGCTGGGCTATAAGGAGGAGGATTTTTATAAAGAGCATCCCCTGATTCATTATACGACCCTGTATGAGGAGGAAACCTATGAGATCATCGCAGTGTTCCGTTCCGAGATTTTCCGGCAGGACGACGACGTCTTTAAATATTATCATTTTTTTCATGCGGAAAACAGGGAGGAGTTTGACGATTACGTGGATAACTGCAAGGCTCTGGAGCGCTATGACACCGGCATTACGGCAGAGTACGGAGACGAGCTTCTGACCCTGTCGACCTGTGACTATTATACGGAAAACGGCCGCCTGGTTGTGGTGGCCAGAAAGCAGAGGGTTCTGGAGTAAGCTTTGAAACGGCGGGCCTTTCTTTTCCCGCAGCAAACATGTTATACGGCAGCTGCAAACATGGCATTGACAGATATTTTTTTCCTTTACGGCAGAATACTGACTCACGCCGGACAAGAAACTCCTTATAATGATCTTATCATGCATCTGGCAGACAGCGTTCCGGATGCGCTTTGTCAGAAGGAAGAGGAGGAGATTGAAATGAGATACGGGTATGTCCGTGTTTCCGGTAAGGACCAGAATGAGGAACGGCAGCTTTTTGCCATGCAGGCAAAGGAAATTGACAGGAAACGTATTTATGTGGATAAACAGTCCGGAAAAAATTTTAACCGGCCTCAGTACCGGAGGCTGGTGAACCGGCTGCGGGCGGGAGACATCCTCTATATCCTGAGCATTGACAGGCTGGGACGCAATTACCAGGAGATCCAGGAGCAGTGGCATATTCTTACAAAGGAGATCGGCATTGACATCTGCGTTCTTGACATGCCCCTCCTTGACACGACGAAGGGGAAGGACCTGATGGGAACGTTTATTGCCGATCTGGCTCTGCAGATCCTGTCCTTCGTGGCACAGAGCGAGCGGGAAAATATCAGGAAACGGCAGGCGGAGGGAATCGCCGCCGCCAGGAAAAGAGGGATACGGTTCGGAAGGCCCAGACTTTCGGCGCCGGGTGATTTTGGCGTGATCGTCAGGCAGTGGGAAAGCAGGAGGATCTCTCTGGAGGAGGCGCAGGAGCAGTGCGGCATGAGCAGGGCCACTTTCTATCGGAAAATGAAGGAATACAAGCTTGCACCGGATTCAAAAAATTCCTGAAAAAAGAACTGTTAAAAAATGGAGTTTATGGTATAATAGGGACAAGGCGTGCAAACGCAAAGAATCCACGAGAAAGGAAGAGATAACAATGCCTTTAGTTACAACTACTGAAATGTTTAAGAAAGCATATGACGGCGGCTATGCGATCGGCGCATTCAATGTCAACAACATGGAGATCGTCCAGGCCATCACCGAGGCTGCCGCAGAGGCTAAGTCTCCCATTATCCTGCAGGCTTCCGCAGGCGCCAGAAAGTATGCCAACGGCGCATATTTAAAGCGTCTGGTCGAGGCGGCTCTTGACATTTATCCGGAGCTTCCCGTTGCCCTGCACCTGGATCACGGCGCAGATTTCGAGATCTGCAAGTCCTGCATCGACAGCGGCTTCACCTCCGTTATGATCGACGGCTCCTCCAAGCCCTTCGCCGAG
>CATJIW010000005.1 GCA_949740745.1 uncultured Lachnospiraceae bacterium
CAAAGCCCCTTAAAAAGGCCTGCAGCAACAAAGATTTAAGATCGCATTGAGGGCAAGGATCTGACAGCACCAGCTGTTCATATTCCCCATACTCCGGCCATATCCCTCCCCCATGGAACGGTACCAGCTCCCGCCGGATTCCAGCTGATCGAGGAACAGGCGGAAGCGGGCGTTGTCCGGCTCCAGTTCTACGGCTTTCCTCGCAGACTCCAGGGCCTGGATGTTGTTCCCCATCCCGGAATTTGCCGCAGCGTGGTAATAATACCAGGTACCGCCCCTCTCTTTGATCCCGTCCAGCACGTTCAGTGCTTCCCGGTAATGTCCGGAGTTGATATAATTTGCCGCCGCCCGCAGATGGCTGTCCGTCTCGTTCTGCCAGGCATTCCTCTGACCCTGTCTGCCGAAGCCTCCAAAGCCCCGGAAGGGATCGAACCCTCCGAAGGGATCCCCGCTGCCGCCCTGCCGGTCCCCGTTGCAGCTTCCGCCCCCATAGCCGCTGCCGCCCTGCCGTTTCTTCATGATGATATCATAAGCCTGCCGGACCTCCTTGAACCTGGCCTCTGCGATCTCCGGGTGGGCGCTGTTCACATTGGAATCCGGGTGATACTTCCTGCTCAGGTTCCGGTATGCCTTTTTCACTTCTTCGTCGGAGGCCGAAGGGTCCACCCCCAGCACTTTATATGGATCCATTTATTTTCTCCTGTTCTTTTCCCCGCCTCTCCGGGCGGCTGCAACGCTGTCATATCTGGTCCAGACACCAGCATACAATATATTCCTCAAAATGGCAACATCCTTCAGGATCGGAAGCCGCTCAAACTCCCTTGCGCAGCCGGCCATCATCATGGTCAGTATCTGGGCGAACCATTCCTCAAAATCCGGCCGTCCCCTTTCCGAAAGCAGCGGGTTGTACCTGCCCCGCCTCTCATCCTGGGGAAGGTCCTCATAGGCGTCCATCAGATAAATAAATTTCCCAAGATAAAAGCCCATGGCCCGAAGCGTTTCCTCCCACGGATCCTCTCTCCAGACCAGGATCTCGCCAAGCAGCGCCCCCATGCAGCCGGCCGCCCCGTCCAGGTCAGCGCTTCCCGCCCGTTCGTATCCGTGAAGCCTTTGGATCTCTCTCTTTGCGGCGCGCCACTGCCTGGGATATTTCTTTTCCAGAAGTCCGCAGCTTCTCTTTAAAAGCCCTGCCGCCGCAAGGGCGGCCGCATTCCTGTCGTCCTGCCAGTCATCCATCAGGTTGTGACAGGCAAGGAGCACCGTCATATCGGCCGCATAATCGATGCAGGAATTCTGGATGGACAGGTGCTTCCCCGACGGATGGAGGACGCACCGGCGCATGGCCAGATACTCCTTCCCTTCATAAAGCCCCGTAAGGAGCGCCGCCAGGAACACCAGGTCATAATTCAGCATCATCTGCCCCCAAAAACCATGCCGAAGCCTTAAGCTCCGGCAGATCCCGCAGTAGTATCCCTGGTATCTTTGAAATTCCCGAAGCTTAAGCTCCGGTTTGTTGATCGTCACATAGCCGAACATGCGCCCTCCTCCTCTCACCGGTCATTTTCCAAATGTCTGTTCTGCCGCCATTCTTTTCCCCCGGCCCTTTAATGGTCATTTTTATATTCATCCAGAAAATCATACAGCTTTTCCGGTTCTTTAATAATGATATATCCGTCAAAGGAATCCTTTTTCAGAATCCCCATATTTTGAAATTTACTGATGATATTGGACACCGACACCCGGGACAATCCCGTCAGGTCCGCAATATTCTGATGCGTGTATTTCAGGGTAAATTTATAAGACGTCGTTCTCAGCTGCTTCGAATAATCATTGATCAGATTGACAAGGACATAGGCGACCCGGTAGGTGGCGTCGTTGAAGGACATCTGTTTGATGGTCGTGGTGAGAAGCCTGGTCTTTAACGCCTGAGTCTTCATCACATTCACTGCAAGCTTCGGATTTTCCTCCAGGCGGCGGAGAAAGGTGTCCGCAGGGATCGCATAGATCATGGAATCCGTCACCGCGGTGGCCGCACAATTATAAGGAAGATTGTTAAACAGAGACAGCTCTCCGAAAATCGAATTCTGGTCACAGATAAAAAGGATCCGGCGGTTGCCGTTGGGGCCGAAAATACTCAGCTGGACCCGGCCGCTCTTGCACAGATAAACATACCGAAAGGCCTGCAGCTGGTGAAACAGCTCCTGCTGCGGCCGGTAACGCTTCGGCGTAAGTCCCTCCGTGACGGCGCTCCAGTCCAGTTCCTTCGTATTTAACCATAAGGAATCGTCGATTGCAAAGCGGGCGTAAGCTTCTTCCTTCTGTTTCATCTGCATTCCTCACATTCAGATTAACATCATTACATTACAGCCATTTTAAAGAAAAAATTAAACTTTGTCAAATGAATTACAGAATTAAGACTTTTCTTTTGTGATAATAAAAAATGTAGACAATTAGAGCTCTTTTTTGAAATGTACATATATTTTCAGGAGGTGAAACTGATGTTAGAGCGATTATTTAACCCGGATGGAATCGCCGTGGTCGGCGCATCCGCAAATCCGTCAAAGGCAGGGTTTGTCGCCATCCGGAATATGCGGGAGAAAAACTACCCCGGAAGGGTATTTCCCGTCAATCCCAGAGAAACCAGCATCCTGGATTATCCCTGCGCCGCTTCTTTAAAAGACATCAAAGAGCATGTGGATATGGTGGTGCTGATCATGCCCTCCCGGCTGATCTATGAAGTAATGGACGATCTGGATGCCAGAATGGAAGAAAAAGGAGACGTCCGTTTCCTTGTCTGCGCTGCCGCCGATTATGCCGAGACCAAAACACCGGAGGGGATCCGGCGCCAGGAGCGGCTCATGGAAACGGCCGGACGCTTCGGGATCCGCGTCGTGGGCCCCAACTGCATCGGCGTGATCGACAACCGCAGCCCGGTGGATACCACCTTCGTTGATACGGGAGTCCCCTTCTCTTCCTTCGGAAGCCCCACCGGCATTACCTTTATTTCCCAGAGCGGCGCCCTTGCCACCTCTGTGCTGATGGAAGGCGCAGCCCGCACCGTCCCGGTCCTTTACAATAAATTCATCTCCATCGGGAATATGGCCGACCTTGATTTCGCCGACCTGCTGGAATGGCTGGCAGACGACGAGACCACCACGGTCATCGGTATTTACATGGAAGGATATGAGGACGGACGCAGGCTGGCGGAAATTTTCAAAAAAGTTACCCGCAAAAAGCCGGTGGTCGTTTTAAAGGTCGGACGCAGCAGCCTGGGCAGCGCGGCGGCCAACTCCCATACCGGCTCCATGGCCGGATCCGACCGGGTCTATGACGCCATGTTTAAACAGACCGGCGCAGTACGGGTAGAAACCATCGACGAGCTGATCGACACCCTGCAGGCCTTTGACCGCCTTCCGGTCCCGAAGGGAGGCAATACGTTTTTGTACACCCAGGCCGGCGGCCCCGGCATTTACTGCACCGACGCCATAAGCAGCCATAAAAATCTCCGGATGCCGGTGGTTTCCGACGAAACGAAGGAACGGCTGGCAGCCTCGCAGCTTCCCATGGCGAACATCTGCCGCCCGGAGGGCTATGCGGACATTACCGCCTCCGCTTCTCCCGCCAATCATGCGGACGGCCTTAAGATCGTGCTGGAGGATCCGGCCGTGGACCTGGTGGTCTTCCTCACGGTAGTTCCCACCTTCCTGCCCCAGAAGGAACTGGCAGAGGCGCTGGTGGCCGTGGAAAAATCCATTCCCGCCGACCGGAGAAAACCGGTATTCTACTGCGTCATGGCAGGCGCCTATACGGCTCCGGCAAGGAGGATTCTGGAGAACAACGGGCTCTGCACCTTCAACACCCCGGAAAAAGCCGTTCTGGCCGCAAAAAACATGTGTATCTATGCCGAATATCTGTCAAGACAGGAGGAACCCCATGGGAAAAGCGCTCAATGAACTGGAAAGCGGAAAGCTCTTGAATGATTACGGGATCCCCGTCGTCGCATCGGAACTGCTGACGGAGGGAAGCGCCGGCGCCATTGCAAAAGCCGCAGAAAGGACCGGATTTCCGGTCGTCATGAAGATCCTGTCGGAGGACATTTTACACAAAACGGACCTTGGCTGCGTAAAATTAAACATTACCAATGAAGAAGAAATGAAGACCGCCTACGAGGAGATCATGGCAAACGCCGAAAAGGGAGCCCCGAAGGCCAGGATCCAGGGCGTCCTGGTGCAGCAGATGCTTCCGAAAGGATTTGAAATACTTCTCGGCATCAGCACGGATCCCCAGTTCGGCCGGGTCATCATGGCAGGTCTCGGCGGCGTCTATGTGGAGCTTCTGCAGGCAGTCTCCCTCCGGATCCTTCCGATCACCAGGGCAGACGCCCTCCAGATGATCGACGAAACCCCGCTGGCCAAAGCCTGCGAAGGACTCCGGGGCACAGCTTATGACAGGGAAGAGATCGCAGACGCCCTGATGAACCTTTCCAGGCTGGCCGCAGACCATCCGGAGATCGAGGAAATCGACGTGAACCCCTTCGTCCTCTTCGGGGACGGCCGCAGGGGAGCCGGCGTGGATGCCATGGTCGTGGTTCGGTCTTAACACGCATCATTGTTAAAAAGTGAAGGAGGAACGCTGTATGAAAGAAATAAGGCTTCACGGAATCGGAGGCATGGGAACGGTAAAGGCCGGTGAAATGCTGGTTCATGCCGCCGTCGCAGCAGGAAAATTCGGAAACTCCATGCCCTTTTTCGGCTTTGAGCGCCAGGGGGCGCCGGTCGCCTCGTATGTCAGGCTCGGCGATCAGAAGATCCGTGCCAAAAACCAGGTCTACCACCCGGACTGTGTCATCATCCAGGATCCCAGCCTCTTGATCTCCACCCCGGTATTCGAAGGGCTGAAGGAACACTCCTGTGTGATCCTGAACACAAAGTCCCAGAATCCGAAGGAACTGATCACGAATCCGAACGTCGCCTGTCTGGCCTGCCTGGACGCAACCTCCATCGCCCTGGAGCTTTTGGGACGTCCCATCCCCAATACCATCGTTCTGGGCGCCTTTGTCCGCGCCACCGGATGGGTGGATAAAGAAGGGCTGGAGGCAGTCATCGGCCGCACCTTCGGCGAGAAGAACATCGAAGCCTTCCGCCGGGGCTATGAGGAAGCAAAGCTGTATCATTTTGACCAAGGAGGGATCTCATGAAATTTATCAGTGATTATATCGTTCCCATCGGGCCGGAAGGGCTCCACATCGTACAGACCGGCAAATGGCGCACCCGGAAACCGGTAATGGATAAGGAAGCCTGCGTCCGCTGCGGCATGTGCCTGATGTACTGCCCCGTGAACTCCGTAAAGAAGCTTGCCGACGGCAGCTTCGAGATCTGCTACGATTACTGCAAGGGCTGCGGGATCTGCGC
>CATJIW010000006.1 GCA_949740745.1 uncultured Lachnospiraceae bacterium
AAGAAACCCCCGGCGGCGGGGACTCGACAAAGGAAGAGACGGAGTCTGCGACCAGGGCGCCTGCTGAGGAGCCCACGGAAGCGCCCGCAAAGCCGCCGGCGGCTTCTGTGGACTTTATCTGGCCGGTTCCTTCCTGCGGCCGGATTTCTTCCGGCTTTGGAGACCGGGACGATCCGCTGACCGGAGAAAGCGACGGAGTTTTGAGCGATCATCATGGCATTGACATTGCCCTTCCGGGCGGCGCCCTGATGGGAGCGGACATTGTGGCGGCGGCGGACGGCGAGGGCATTATCGCAAGGGCCAGCGCCTCGGCGGGCAACTGGATTGTGCTCTACCATGGAAACAGTACATATACCGTATATATGCACTGCCAGAAGCTGCTGGTTTCGGCAGGAGAGAAGGTGAAGCAGGGAGAGACCATCGGGCTGGTGGGAAACACCGGCTGGTCCACGGGAGCGCATCTGCATTTTGAGGTGCGGGTGGGCGGATTCAGTACCTCTGCTTACTCAAAGAACCCACTGAATTACGTGTCGCCGCCCTGACAAAACGAGGTGATACTGGCGGCAGGGTTCGCAGACGGAAAAAGGGAAGTCCCCGGAGGACTTGCCCTGCAGACATTTTGTGCGGAGAAAGGAAGATCACATGGAAAAACAGGATGACTGGATGGAAGACCCGGACGGCTGGCTGGAGGGCGGCCGGAAAAAGAAGCATGACGATCGTTTCCTGAAAGGGGTGCTGACGGGGATTTTATGCAGTCTGGTCGTGGCGGCATCGGCCGTATGGGGGATTTATTTTCTCCTGTCGGCGGGAAACGGAGGACGGCTTAAAGAAGCGGGACAGACGCAGAATGCCTATGGAAAGATCGATGAGAAGCTGGAAATGCTGAAGGGCATGGTGGACCGGCTGTTTCTTTACGAGGCGGACGAGGAGGCCATGGCCGAGGGCATTTACAAAGGCTTTATCGCCGGCCTGGGAGATCCGTATACGGTCTATTATACGGAGGAAGAATATAAGGAAATGATGGAATCCTCCGACGGGGAATACGTGGGCATCGGCGTCCAGATCAGCCAGAGCGAGAGCACCAACGTGATCACGGTGATCCGGGTGTTCCGGGGATCCGGGGCGGAGGAAGCCGGAATGCAGGCAGGCGACATGCTGTACAAGGTGGACGGCGAGGACATTACGGGCGAGGACATTAACAATGTGGTGGCAAAGATCCGGGGCACTGCGGGAACGGCGGTCCACATCGAGGTCTACCGGGATTCGGTGAAGGATTACGTGGAAATGGACGTGGAGCGGCGGGACGTGAGCATGGACACGGTGGAGTGGAAGATGCTGGAGGACGGCATGGGCTATCTTCAGATCACGGAGTTTGACGGCGTGACCTATGAGCAGTTCGTCACGGCCCTGGAGGATCTGAAGGCTCAGGGAATGAAGGGGATGATTCTGGATCTCCGGGATAATCCCGGCGGCCGCCTGGACCAGGTGGTAGAGGTTGCCGACGATTTTCTCACGGAGGGGGTTATCGTTTCCACCAAAGACAAAAACGGGCTGGGAAGCACCTACGAGGCCGACGAGGAGCTGCGCTTTGAGGGGCCGGTGGTGATCCTGACCAACGGGAATTCCGCCAGCGCTTCGGAGGTGCTTGCGGGGGCGCTCAAAGATTATGACAAGGCGACGCTGGTGGGGACCACCACCTTCGGGAAGGGAATCGTCCAAAGCATCTATCCTCTTGACGACGGGACGGCCGTCAAGATCACGATTTCGGATTATTATACGCCGGACGGCACCAATATCCACGGGACCGGGATTGAGCCGGACGTGGCCGTGGAAAAGGAAACAGGCGGGGATCCGGAACAGGACAATCAGCTGGATCGGGCGAAGGAGGTTCTGGCCGGAGAGCTTCGGTGATCTTCGGAGCAGCTTTGAGCGGAAAATAAGCGCATGGAATGAGCAGGAAAGACCTGGGAAGCGGCCGGACGGTGCGGCTTCCCGGGTCTTTTTAAAATAATTTTACATGGACTTTGGAAGGAAATTATGCTAAACTAGTACAACGTTATAACAGCATGATTAAGGCTTCAGACAGGAAAAGCAAAGCCGGGAGGAAAAGATGACGGCAGATCAGAGTAAAATCAGAAATTTTTGCATTATTGCCCATATCGACCACGGGAAGTCTACCCTGGCCGATCGGATCATTGAGAAAACGGGACTGCTTACCAGCAGGGAAATGCAGTCTCAGGTCCTTGACAACATGGACCTGGAGCGGGAGCGGGGGATTACCATCAAGTCCCAGGCGGTCCGCACCATTTATAAAGCGAAGGACGGGGAGGAATATCAGTTTAATCTGATCGACACGCCGGGGCATGTGGATTTTAACTATGAGGTGTCCAGGAGCCTGGCGGCCTGCGACGGGGCCGTGCTGGTGGTGGATGCGGCCCAGGGCATAGAGGCCCAGACCATGGCCAATGTCTATCTGGCCCTGGATCATGATCTGGAGGTGTTCCCGGTCATCAATAAGATTGACCTTCCGAGTGCGGAGCCCCAGAGGGTCATCGACGAGATTGAGGACGTGATCGGGATCGAGGCCCAGGACGCGCCTCAGATCTCTGCCAAGGCCGGCATCAATATCGAAGAAGTG
>CATJIW010000007.1 GCA_949740745.1 uncultured Lachnospiraceae bacterium
CTGGGCGGAAGCCCCGCAGCCGCCTGGCCGTCCAGGCGCACCTCCCCGGCCGACGGAGCAAGCATGCCAAGCAGAAGACGGAACAAAGTCGTCTTGCCGCAGCCGTTCGGTCCCAGAACACATAAAACCTCTCCTGCGTCCGCCTGGCAGGTGATTCCCTTTACGATGTCGCCAAAGCCGTATCCGCCGCATAAATTTTTAATCTCCAGGAGCATGGTCATCCGTCCTTCCGCTTGATAATCAGATACACAAAAAACGGGGCTCCCATAATGCTGGTCACCACGCCTATAGGAATCTCCAGTGACAGGACCGAGCGGGCCAGATCGTCCATCAGAAGCAGATAAACCGCCCCTAAAAGCCCGCAGGCCGGAACCAGCCTCCGGCAGTCGGCTCCCACCA
Source organism: uncultured Lachnospiraceae bacterium (assembly GCA_949740745.1). GTDB lineage: Bacteria > Bacillota > Clostridia > Lachnospirales > Lachnospiraceae > Lientehia. The sequence goes on from CATJIW010000007.1 coordinate 400, forward strand.
GGGCCCTGGCCATGTGGGGGATCATCAGGCCCACCCAGCCGATCAGCCCGCCAAGGCAGACGGCGGCCGCACTGATCAGGGTAGATGCCACGATAAAGACCAGGCGGAGATGCCGCACGTGGATGCCGAGGCTCTGCGCCTCCTCATCCTCCAGAGTCAAAAGATTCAGCCTCCACCTGAAGGCCAGTATCACCGCCAGGCCAAGGAGAATCGGGCCCATGCTCCAGAGAACGTCTTCCATATTTGTCTTTGTCAGGCTTCCCATAAGCCAGAAGGTGATCTGCTGAAGGACATCATTGGGGTCGGAAATATATTTAATCATGGTGACGCCGGAATTGCAGAGGGCCATGATCATGGAACCGGTCAGCACCAGGCTCAGGGTCTGGGAATGGGCCGATTTCCGGCTGATCAGCCAGGAAGCGATCACGGCCAGGATCCCGCCGGCAAAGGCCGAAGCCTGGATCCCCCAGCCGGATGCCCCGTTTAAAATCGCAAAGGCCGCACCGAGGCTTGCGCCGGAGGAGACGCCGAGAATGTCCGGGGAAACCAGAGGGTTGCGGAACATGCTCTGATAGACAGAGCCGGCCACCGACAAAGAAGCGCCGATCAGAAGGGCGGAAAGGATCCTGGGCAAGCGGATGCTCCAAAAAATAGTGACGGCCTGGCTGGAAACACTGCCCTCCCAGCCGAAACGGGAAAGGAACGCCTTCACGACCTCCCCCGGAGAGAGGGGATAATAGCCGATCCAGAAAGAAACCAACACCGAAACAGCCAAAAAAAAGAACAGGACCGGAAGCGCCATGCGCCGGCGCTTCTCCCTCTCCCGCTCTTTCGTCTGTACCGTCATGCCGGATTTTTTCATCTTTCGGAATCCCCCTGTCTGCATTCCTTTGTACAGGAATTCTTTGTCCGCAGCCGCTTCTGTCATCCGTCCGTTTTTTCTTGACACCGCCGGAAAAACATGCTATGGTTCTTTTAAGCTTCGATATTTTTTCAAAAAATAATCGCTTGAGAATATACATTTTAAATTTAGCATAGTTTCAGCATCCTGTCAACTGAACCCGGTTTCCTGCCTTTCCGCATTTCCTCCAAAAATGCGGGCTGCAGCTTATATTTTCACAGGCGTCTGCGAATCGTGAAATTGTGGGAATATTCTGGCCGTATATCCGTCCAAAACCTGCTGCGCCAGACTTTTCAATGAATTTTTGAGTTCCGCAAACGCCTGATATTTTTATTTACAGGAGGTGTATTTATGAAGCACAGGAAACAGCAGTCCCTCCGTCTCGTCCTCATTCTGGCGGTGTTTACCGCCCTGGCGGCCGTCTGCGGCTGCAAAAAAGCAGAGGAGGGACAAAAAACAGCGTCCTCCGGCGCACCTTCCTCCCCTGCGGATACGGAAAAGCTGCCGGAAGACTCCAAAGCAGAAGCTTCGGAAAGCCGCTCTTCGGGAACAGAGACGAAAACGGCAGAAGCCGGAAATCCGGCAGGCGGACGGGAAATCACCGACATGGCCGGACGGACGGTGATTCTTCCGGATTCTGTCGAAACGATTTTTCCCACGGATCCCACTGCCGGAATCTATCTGTACACCCTGGTTCCCGACAAAATGCTTGGCTGGAATTACTCCCTCAACGAAATCGAAAAAAGCATTATTCCGGAAGCCTGGCACGACCTTCCCAATTTCGGAATGGGGGACGCCATCAATTATGAGGCGGTGATCGCCGCCGGCCCTTCCGCAGTCCTAATGGTGGACGTCATTCAGGACAGCACCATAGAAGCGGCCGACAGGCTGTACGAGAGCCTGGGCATCCCGGTGGTCATGGTGGACAACAGTCTGGAAGCGACGCCGGAAGCCTACCGGCTCATGGGAGAATGGTTCGGCGCGCCGGAAGAGGCGGAACAACTGGCGGCTTACGCAGAGCGCACCTTCACGGAGGTGGATGCCATGGAAGTTTCAGAGGAGCGGCGGGTCCGCATGTATTACGGCAACGGACAGGACGCCCTGGAAACGCCGCCGGCCGGCTCCACCCGCGCCCAGTTCATCGACCGGGCGGGCGCCGTAAACGTGGCAGAGCTGGAGCTCGGCGACGGAGCCATGGCCCAGATCTCCCTGGAACAGCTTTTGGCCTGGGATCCGGACGTGATCGTCGTCAACGGAGAGCCGAAATCCAGCATCAGCGGCAGACAGACGGCGGACAGGATCCTGAACGACCCGGATTTCTCATCCCTGAAAGCAGTCCGGAACGGGCAGGTATACGGAACGCCAAATGCGCCGTTCAGCTGGGTGGACCGCCCGCCGGGACCCAACCGCCTCATCGGCATCCGCTGGCTCTCCGGCCTGGTCTATCCGGACGCTCTCGGCTTTGACGTGGACAAAGAGGTCTGCGAATTTTTCCGCCTGTTTTACCATGTGGAGCTGACAGAAGAACAGCTTGCGGCCCTCTACGGCGGAACCATCGGCCAGGAAAGCTGAGCCCGGAGCTTCATGCCGTGAGCTTTCGAAGCTTTGCATAAATTTCCTTCGCAAACAGGAGCGGGTCCTCTTCTGCCTCTTCCTTCGAAAAGGTTTCGTAGGCCCACCAGCCGTCAAAGCCCGTCTCCCGGACGGCCTGAACCCACTCCTCAACCGGCACCGAGCCCCGGCCAAGCCGCACGTTGCGAAGCACCGGCTCCACCGGGACTTCTCCCTCCTTTACGTCCAGGGAATCGCAGACATGCACGCCCAGAATCAGCTCCGGCTCGATGGTGCGGATAAAGTCCGCCGTGACCCCTCCGATATAGGCATGGAAAAAGTCAAACACAATTTTCATGTTTTCCCGTTCCACCTGCCTGCAGATGGGAACGCTCTGGAGGGGGGAGGCGACGGGCGTCCAGCAGAGGGGCTCAAAATAAATAATCAGGCCGAACTGAGCCGCCAGATCGCAGAGGCTCCTGAGATTCTTCACCGTAAGGGCCGTCTGCTCACTGAGAGCCAGCCCCTGAAGCCCCATGTAGCCGCTGTAGGGCGTCCCCCTCCGGAAAGCCTCCACCGCCCGGTAGTCCGTGGGCCCGCTGAGGACCTCCACGGCCTCCGCCCCGATCTCGGCGCTCAGGGCAAACAGCTTTTCCGCCTCCCGCATCATGGCCACAAATTCATAGCCCTGACGCTCACAGTTCTCCAGCCAGCTCACGGCCGAAAGCTTCAGGCCCCCGGCCAGCTCCCTTATGTCCTTCGCCGAATAGCCGGCATCCAGAAAATATCCAAGCTGAACCTTGGTCGGCTCCGCATAATCAAAGCCGGCCGATTTTGCCGCCTGAAAAAAGGTCCGCAGGTTCGCCCTGCCCACGTCAGAATTGTGCAGCGATAAAGGGATGCTCTTCATAAAATTCCTCCTTCTTTTAATACGCGGACCGTGATCTCTCCGGCCCGCCCGCCTCCGTGGCCGGCTGCCTCTCCCAAAGAGATGGCCGGCTTCGTCTTCCCGTGAAAATCACTCCCGCAGGTGACAAGCTTCCCAAACCGGCCGGCCGTTTCCAGAAAATATTCCTCCTGGGCCCCACTGTGATAACTGCTGAAAACCTCGATGCCGTCAAACCCCAGGGCCGCAAGCTCTTCAAGCACTTCCTCCCGTCCCTTTAAGCTGGCTCCCGGATGGGCCAGGACGGCGATTCCCCCCGCCCCGTGGATGCCCTCAATCAGTTCCTCCATGGACGGATAGGCGACGGCCCCGTAACAGGGCTTCCCCTGAGAATAAAAATCCCAGTAAAAATTCACATAAGGATTGTCGCTCCGCTCCCCGCCCTTCCGGTAAGGAGCAAGCAGCGGATGCCCCTCATATTCCGGCCTGGAAAGAAGCACCTCCCCGAACATCTCCCCGGTCCACCTCCCCTTCCAGAAGCCTTTGGAGGACAATTGGTCCAGCTCCTCCTCCGTCACCGAAAACCCAAGCTTTCTGGTTTTCTCAAGCATCTCCAGCGAAGCCCGGCGGCTCTGATCCGCCGCAGCCTGCTCCAGCCCGGCAAAAAATTCCCTTCCGCAGTCGATGCCGTACCCCAGCATATGAAAATTCCTTCCCTTGTACGTACAGTCAAATTCCCCGCCGGAAAGATACGAAAGCCCAAGCTTCTCTGCCGCTTCCCTGGCCTCAGAGTCCGCCCGGACACAGTTGTGGTCCGTCACGGAAAAAATGCCGATTCCCGCTTCCAGACACCCGAGAGCCAGGGTCTCCGGCGTCAGCTCTCCGTCGTCGCTGTAACGGCTGTGCATATGCAGATCAATCATCCTGTCCTCCTTTGAGTCTCCGCGTGTTGCAAGTTTCCATACTTTGTATTATGCTTAGATAGTGAACGGCATAAATGTTTGTTTTTGACGTTCACCGCACTGCGCTACTGACTATAGAATAACACAAAAAAGAAGCCTCCGTTAGGATATATCCGCCCGGAAGCTATGACAAAACCGTCAGAAAGGAATCCTTATGAGTATATCCTCCTGCAGCGCCCATGCAGACGAACAGGGGAAGGAGCTTGCCCACCACGGAACGCCCGCCTTTCCCGCCGCCTGCTACCGGGACGATCTTAACGAGCTTTCCGTCCCCTGGCACTGGCACGAAGAGCTGGAGCTTGTGACCGTCGCCAGAGGAACCCTGTCCGCATCCGCAGGCGGCGCTGTCCTTACCATAAAACAGGGAGACGGGATTTTTATCAACAAAGGAATCCTTCATCAGATGCAGCAAGGCGAAGACGCTTCCTGCCTGCTCCACTCCCTCGTTTTCCACGGCCGCCTGGTGGGAGGCGGCATGGACAGCGTCTTCTGGCAGAAATACCTGGAGCCTCTGCTTTATGACGACGGCTTTCCCTTCTGCCTCTTAAGCCGCAGCGTCCCCTGGCAGAGAGAAGCCCTGCAGGCCGCAGAAAAAGCCTGGCTCTCCTGCTGCGAGGAACCGCCGGGCTTCGAATTCTCCGTCCGAAACGCTTTGTCAGAGCTTCTGTATCTCCTGCACGCCAACCGGCCCGCCGTCCGGCAAAACCGCCCCTCTCCCAAAGCCCTGCGGGAACAGGAACGGCTCAAACAGATGCTGGCCTACATCCACGGCCACAGCTCCGAAGAACTTGACGTCCGGGCAATCGCCAAAAGCGCCCTCATAAGCGAGAGCGAATGCCTCCGCTGTTTCAGGCACGTCATCGGAACGACGCCGATCCGCTACGTAAAACAATCCCGCCTCCAGAAAGCCGCCGGGCTGCTTGCAGCCTCCGACGAGCCCGTCGC
>CATJIW010000008.1 GCA_949740745.1 uncultured Lachnospiraceae bacterium
ACGGAAAAACGCATGACTTCAATCTCATTTGTTCCCGATTCCAGCAGAATATTGCTTTTATTTTTCTCGACCATTTGCTCCCCTTCCTCTCTACAGGTATTTTTCCGGCTTTCCAAAAGACTTGATCGTCACCTTCCCCGTCGCCACGTCCACCAGCATGGTCCTGGCATAGGTGCCTCCCGTGTCCTCCGCCACAAGGCGCAGCCCCTCTGCCCTTAGGATCTGCTTTACCTTGGCGGCATTGCGCTCTCCGATGTTTCCGAAGCTGGCGTTTCCCTTGATCGCAAACATCTTCGCCCCTCCGGCGATCTTGACGACGGTACGGGATTTCATCATCCCAAAGGCTCTGAGCTTCCTCAAAGTCTCCTGGATCCCCGTATCTGCATATTTAAACAGACTGCTGTCCGTGGGGCTCTGGCGCTCCGGCAGCATAATGTGCAGAAGCGCTCCCAGCTTAATGGCCGGGTCATAGAAGGAAATCCCGATACAGGAACCCAGAGCGTATGTAATGATACGTCCTTCCCCTCTGGTAAGCTTCATATCACCGATCCCTACTTTTAGTTCCTTTTCCATTCTCAGACACCTAGTTTCCCCAAAATTGCGTTCAGCGATTTAATATCCGGAAGCATCAGAAGCCAGTCTGAAAGCTTCTTGCCCTCCATTACAAAATCCGCATTAAAGTACATCAGCTTATCTGTCTCATAACCATATTCCGCAATGGGTACGGTGAGGATCCCCCCCAGCATGTTGACCGTGGAGCTGGGCACGGAAAGAGTGATATCCACGTCCACCAGCTTGGAAAACGCATTGATATAAGAACAGATGATTATATTTCCTACCTCTTCCAGGGCCGAATAGGCCAGCTGGTCCATTTCTTCAAAACAGGTATACTCCTGCCCCAGCAGCGTCTTTAAGACCGTTCCCGCAAAATTCATGTCAAAGAGGAACAGCATCAGCCCTTCCACGTCCTGATCCATCTTCACAAGGGTAGCCGCCACAATCTCCTCTGCATTCCCGATCCGCGACAGGGCTTCGTTATATCCCAGAATGCTGACAGTCGGAATGGAGATCCGGATCTCCTTCTGCAAAAGCTTGGACAGCGCCGTTGCCGCATGGCTGGTCCCGATGCTGCTGATCTCCCGCATCACGTCCAGCTCCTGCAGGTTCATATCCTCATAATTCTTAATTCTCATGTATGCCTCTCTTTCTGCCCGCACAGGCTCATCCCATCTGGCTTCTCATCAGCCCCGCAGCGTATTGATCGTGGACATGATCTCATCGGAGGTCGTCACCATGCGCAGCGCATAGCTGAAGGCCCTCTGTGCTTCGATCACATGAGAAAATTCTTCTGCCATATCCGTATCGGATGCTTCCAGTGCCCCGCTGACCAGAGCATTCGCCCGTTCCCCTTCCACAAGGGGGATCGCCTGCACGCCTGCGTCGGAAGGCACGTATTCATTGGCCTCCAGACTCATCAGACGGCTGGGATACTGGAAGGTCACGAGACCGATCTTCTGCACCGTGGCCTCGGTCGCCGTATCGGACCCCTCCAGGTTTTCCATCCGGATCCGCCGGCCGTTTGTATCCAGCACGTATTTTTCCGAATCGGTCATCAGATAAAAATTGCCGTCCTCCATCTGCGCCCGGTGGAAATGTCCGTCCCTGGTATAGCTCAGATCCCCGTTCTCCGGATCCTGGACCGCAAAGAAGGTATTTCTTTTGGCAATGGCAAAATCAAGCTCCGAACCGGACTGCTGGAACGCCCCCGCTTCAAACGAGGTGTAGGTGCGGGCCACCCTGGTGCCGGCCCCCGCCTGCAGATTTGTCACCGCCTCCTCCGGCTCCTTGATATTATACTCGATCAGCTCGGAAAAAGCCACCTTCTTCGGCTTAAAGCCGGTATTGTTGACGTTGGACAGATTATTGGCGATGACGCTCAGCCGCTTCGTGGTCTGCGCCGCTCCAATGGCTCCCACATAAAAGGATTTATTCATGATTTTCCTCCTTATACTCTTCCAATATCCACGGATGATTTTTCCATGATCCTGTCATACATCTTAAGCATCTGCGCCGCACTCTGAAGCGCTCTCTGGGAACTCATCATGGCTGTCATTTCCTCCACCATGTCCACATTGGAATGCTCCAGGGTCTGCCACAGCACCTGTGTATTCTCCGACGCCTGAAGGGCCGCCTGATCCGTGGAGAAAAGGCCGTTGTCCTCCCTGTGGAGCTGGTCGTAATCCACGAAGTCCACCACCCGGAGCGTGCCGAAGTCCTGCATGTTCACCTGGGACTGGCCGTTTACATAGGTCACGTTCTTTCCAAGGATGCGCCCCCTGGAATCCACGGAAAACTCTTCGTTCCCGATCCGGATCGGCTGGCAGTTGGTTCCCAGCACCCTCCCCTGGTCATTTAACACCAGATATCCGTCCGCATCCACGGCAAAGGACCCGTTTCTGGTATAACGGGTCTGCCCGTCGCCTGTCTGAATGCAGAAAAACCCGTTCCCGGCCAGGGCAAAATCATAGACGCCGCCGGTAGGGTCAAAGTTTCCCTGTACATAATCCACATAGGTCTCGGAAGCCGTGATGATCTTGGAGCTCGTGATCAGATCCTGATCATTCCCGTCTCCCCATCTTCCGGTCCGCTTCAGCATCTCCTCCTGAAAGGTAGTCGATACCATCGTGTCGTTTTTGTAACCGGGCGTCTGCACGTTCACCATATTGTTGCTGACGACGTTCAGGTTCCTGCTCTGGGTCAGCATCCCCGACACAAGATTATAAAATCCCTGATACATAAGCTGCCTCCTTGGTTTTCTTTATCTGTCACAACAGGGCCGGGCCCCGACGAATCTTTATGTTCCGCTGCCGCCTGCGCTCTCTACCGCAGCTCGCTCATATATTCCCGAAGCTTTCGGATCGCCGCGCTGTGGATCTGGGAGATCCTTGGCTCGCTGACCTTAAGGACCTGGGCGATCTGCCCCATATTGAGCTCTTCCACGTAATAGAGAGAGATTACCATTTTTTCTTTTTCCTTTAATTTATCTATGGCCTTCGCCAGAAACTCAAGCTGCTCTCCCTGAAGGAAGGAATGCTCCGGCTGGGAAGAAATATCCGTATTGGGAAGCTGTACCGACTGATGATCCTCGTCGCCGCTCATGACCATATCCAGAGACAGGACGTTGGCCATGGTGCTGATCTGATCAATCTTCCGGCATTTTTTTTCATCTATCCCCGCATGCTTTGCGATCTCTTCATAAGTGGGCTGGCGCCCAAGCTCTCCGGAAAGCTGCAGCCTGGCGCTTTCAACGGCCTTATACTGCCGCCTGTAGTCCCTGGGCATCCAGTCGCTTTTCCGCATCAGGTCAATGATCATGCCCCGGATCCGCCTGGAAATAAAGGTCTCAAATTTATTGTCCATCGCCGGATCGTACCGGTCGATCCCTTTTATGATGGCGATGACCCCTTCATTGATGATATCCTCCATATCCAAAAAGCCGTCATAGACGTTCCGCATCTGCACCGCTATGGCTTTCACTATATAAAGATAACGCATCGTCAGCTCCTGCCGGACCGTAATGGAATGAGTTTCCCGATACAGCGCCAGAAGCTCTTCATTTGTTTTTGCTTCCAGACCATCTATATGCTTTAACATGTGAGCTCATCCTCTTCCTCTATCCCTGCCGCATTTCCGGGCCCTCCAGTCTCAGGCTGCCCACAGACTGGATCTGGATATTGCTGGCGATCTCATTGAACGAAAGCACCCGCACCTTGGGGTAAAATGGTTCAACCAGACGATAAAAGTGCACCCGCATCACCTGAGAGGTCAGCACCACCGGGTTCTGCGTAAAACCGTTGAATTTCCTGAGCTGTTCCGCAAGCTGGCGGATCAGGCTCTGTATAATGTCAGGGCTGAGCGCCATATAGTAGCCGCCCTCTCCTTTGGATATGGATGCGGCCATGGTCCGCTCCAGCTCCCCGTCCAGGGTAATCACCTTCATGCTGCCGTCCTCGCAGTACATGCGGGTAATGGTACGCTTAAGCGACATCCGGATCCGCTCCGTCACACTGTCCAGATCCTTGACCGGAAGCCCCGTCTCCTGAATGGTATCGATCATGCTCTCGATAATGGTCTCCAGATCCTTGATGGGAACGCCCTCCTTCAGCAGGCCCGTAAGGATCCTCTGGAACATCCCGTAGGAGACCAGATTCGGAAACGCTTCGTCAATCAGCTCCGGAGCCGCCTTCTTCGCATTCTCAACCAGGTGGACCACCTCCTGGCGGGTCAGAAGCTCAAAGGCGTGCTGACGGATCACTTCCGACAGATGGGTCACGATCACCGAGAGAGGATCAATGACCGTATAGCCATAAAGCTCGGCCTTCTCTCTCTCCTCCGGCCGGATCCACCGGCTTGGAATGCCGTAAGCCGGCTCCACCGTCTCGATGCCGTCGATGATCCGCTCCGGATTCTCCGGCTCCAGCGCCAGGAAATAATCAATCAGAATCTCTCCCCTGGCCACTTCCTCGCCCTTGATCCGGATACAGTACTCGTTTGTGCTTAAGGCCGAGGAATCCCTCAGCTTAATGGAAGGAATGACCAGGCCCATGTCCTGGGCATACTGTCTTCTGAAAATAACGATCCGGCTGATCATCCGTCCTCCCACAGATTCATCAGCCAACGGAATCAGACTATAGCCAAACTCCATCTCAATGGGTTCCACCGAAAGGAGATTATAAACGTTATTGACATCCTTGAAATATTCCTCCTCCGACACCGGCGCAGGAGCTGCTTCCTCCTCGGGTCCCGCGGCCAGGCCGCCCATCTCGGCCCCCATCTGCATGGCAAGGCCGGACGCATCCGGAGCTTCCTTGATCCGTTTCGCCAGATAGTAGCCGCTCACCACCAGGCCCACCGATACGACTCCCATGGAAACCTTCGGCATCCCCGGAACGACGGCGATGGCCGCCGTTGCGATCCCGGCAATCATAATCGCATAAGGCTGGGCCAGAAACTGTCTGGACACGTCCTCGTTCAGGCTGCCCTCGGAAACGGCGCGGGTTACGATCATGCCCGTGGCCGTGGAAATCAAAAGCGAAGGGATCTGGCCCACAAGGCCGTCGCCCACGGTGGCGATGGAATAAGTCGTCAGGACTTCCCCGATTCCCTGTCCCGACTGGACCATGCCGATGATGCTGCCGCCGATCAGATTGATGGCAGTCGTGATTAAGGACATGATGGAATCGCCCTTGACGATCTTCGTGGCGCCGTCCATGGAGCCGTAAAAGTCCGCCTCCCTCTGGATCTTCTCCCGACGCGCCTTTGCCTGCTGTTCATTGATCAGTCCGGAACTTAAGTCTGCGTCGATGGCCATCTGCTTACCGGGCATGGCGTCCAGGGTAAACCGGGCCGCAACCTCGGCCACCCGCTCTGCGCCCTTGGTAATGACCAAAAACTGCATCAGCACGATGATCAGGTAAATGACAAGGCCGACTACCACGTTTCCCTGAAGGATAAAATCGCCGAAGGCCTTGATGACGGCTCCGGAGGAACCGCCGTTGCTTAAAATGTTCCTGGTGGTCGATACGTTGATGCCCAGGCGGTACAAGGTCGTAATCAGAAGAATGGACGGAAAAACAGAAAATTCCAGCGGTTCTTTGATTATCAT
>CATJIW010000009.1 GCA_949740745.1 uncultured Lachnospiraceae bacterium
TCCTGCACCACCGTGGACAGCTCTCCCTCTGCCTCGTCCGCTTTCGTAAACCGCTTTGCGATCAGCCGGTAAAACACCGCCGAATACAGGACCACCACCGGCACGAAAAGCAGGACCACGAAGGCCAGCTTCCGGTTCATGGACACCATGATCCCAAAAGAGATTCCCACCAGGAACACGGTCCGAAACACCTCCAGAAGCTGCGTTACCACAAAATTCCGGATCACTTCCACGTCGGAGGTGCAGCGCTGGATGATGTCGCCGGTCTGATTTTTGTCATGCCAGCTCATGGGAAGCCTCTGCACATGGACAAACAGGGCATCCCGCATGTTTTTCGCAAAATTTTCCCCGGCCTTCGCCGTACAGGTGCGGGTCAGGAAGGTAAAGCCTCCTGACAGCACCGCCACCGCCACGATGGAAAGCGCCAGCAGCCAGAGATTCTTTGCCAGAAACTCATGTCCCCCTCCGCCCAGCACCTCGTCGATGCTGAACCGGAAAATCTGCGGCGTCACCGCATTAAGCGCCGTCGTCACAAAGGACGCCGCCACCGCGCAGGCAAAATACCGCCTGGACCCTTGAAAATATCCTAAGATCAGTTCTGTTTTTCTGCCTTTTTTACTCACGTTCCTTTATCTCCTGCCTGTCTCATTGTTCCGGGGCATCCGTCTTCCCTCCGTCTGCTCCTCCACCCGGCCTTCCGCCGGAGATTGCCATCCCGCCATCCTCTCATCCTCTGTCCCTTCACTGATCACGGCGCCGGGATTTTCTTTAAGAAAATCTGCGATCTCCCCGAGAAATCTCTGTCCATATTTCTCAAGCTTATTCTTTCCCACTCCGGACACCGATAACAGCTCCTCCTCATCTCTCGGAAGCCTCCGGCACATGTCGATCAGGGTTTTGTCGCTGAAAATGATATAGGGAGGCACCGCCTCTTCCCTGGCGGCCGCAAGCCGGAGCTTCCTGAGGGCTTCAAACAGCCGGAAGCCCGCACTGGTAAGGGAGCCCGTACTCCCGGGCTTTGGCCTCTTACGTTCTGCAGGAAGCTCTTCCTTCTCCGCCTTTCGCACCACGATGCGGGTGTTTTCATCCTTCAGCCTTGTAAAATCCCCCATTTTCAGGACGCTGTATTCCCCCTCGGTCCGGATCACGTACCCTTCCGCCGCCATCTGGTCGATAAGCAGGCGGATATCGCTTTCCTTTCTGCCGGACAGCGCCCCAAAGGACCGGTAATCCGCCGCCCCCACCTCTCTCAACCTGGCCCGGTTTGCGCCGAGGAGGGTTCCGACCACAATGCTCTGTCCGAATCTTCCCTTCGTCTCTGCCAGACAGTTGATCACCCATTTTCCGTCGTCAGTCATATCCACTTCCGAAAATTTCTGATGACAGTTCCCGCAGTTATCACAGGGAGCACCCGGCCGCTCTCCGAAATATTCCAGAATATAATTTCTCAGACAGGCCGTGCTCCTGCAATACTCCTCCATCACCCGAAGCCTCTTAAGGTCCCTCTGCCGCAGCAGCGCCGCATTTTCCTCCTCCCCTCCTGCAGGCTCCTTTTGATCCAGAAGGAGCCGGTTGATCACGACATCCTGCGAAGAAAACAGAAGAATGCACTGTGCCCGGCCCCCGTCACGGCCCGCCCTCCCGGCTTCCTGATAATAGTTCTCCATGCTTTGAGGCATATTATAATGAATCACGAACCGGACATTGGATTTATCGATTCCCATGCCGAAGGCATTGGTGGCCACGATCACCGGAGCCCGGTCATAAATAAAATCCTCCTGATTCTTCTTCCGCATTCCGCCTTCCATCCCCGCATGATAGCCGGTCACCGGAATCCCCCGCTTAAACAGGGCCTCATACAAAGTGTCCACGTTTTTCCTCGTCGCACAGTAAACGATCCCGCTTTCGTCCGGATGCTTCTCAATATAATCCGTCACAAAGTCATCCTTCCGCTTCCCGGAAATATGCTCCACCCGGTAATAGAGATTCTCCCTGTCAAATCCCGTCACGACAACCTTCGGATCCTCAAGCTTCAGGACCCCTGCAATGTCCTCCTTAACCTCTTTCGTGGCCGTCGCCGTAAATGCGCTCACCACCGGCCGCCGGGGCAGGCGCCCGATAAAATCAACGATCTTCAGATAACCGGGCCTGAAATCCTGCCCCCACTGGGAAATGCAGTGGGCCTCGTCCACCGTGACCATGGAAATCTGCCCCCGCAGGGCAAACCGCAGAAACTCTCCGCTTTCCAGCCGTTCCGGCGCCACGTAGATAATTTTGTACGTTCCCTTTAAGGCCAGGCCGATGGCCTTTGAAATCTGCGCCTCCGTCAAAGAAGAATTGATAAAAGCCGCATGGATTCCCGCCTCGTTTAACGCTTTTACCTGATCCTGCATCAGCGAGATCAGCGGCGAAATCACAAGCGTAATGCCGGGCAGAAGCATTGCCGGCACCTGATAGCACAGGGATTTCCCGGCTCCCGTCGGCATAATGGCCAGAGCATCCCTCCCCGACAGGATGGAATCTATGATATCCTTCTGCCCTTTCCGGAAAGAGTCATAGCCGAAATAGGTTTTTAAAACTTCTGCTGCGTTCATTCCCGCCTTCCCCCATTCATGTCAGGACGGCTTCCGTCTCCCCTTAGGAAGCGTTTGTCTCCCCTCAGGAAACAGGCCGCCCGCCGCCTCTATCTTAAAATGCGGAACAGTCTCCTGCTCCGCATCCGGAAATGCTTCCGCCTGCGCAGGCCAGGGCCGGCATTTTCTTCGGCATGGACAGCGCCCCGGAAGCTGCGATAATGGCGATATGCTGTAACTCAAATTATAAGCTATTCTATGCAATAAAATCAACACCCATTTTCCATTCCCTTCTTATCTCCCCCTTTCATTGATTCCCTGCTGTTTTCTGCTGTCCGAATCTGTCCTTCTGCAGCTTTTTTACTTACAATATAAATTTCATCATTATTCTAGCCTCCAAACCAGATGATTACCGTAAAAATCAACATCCCGGCAACAGCCAGCCCCCAAATGCTGCTGATCAAAAAACGAACCTTTTTATATTCTTTCTCTGTATTCTTAAATGCAGCATCATTATTTACTGCGGTTTCAATATCCCGATTATCAAGCACTCCTCTGTAATTGTCCTTTAAGTCACAATATGATTTCTCGATCCATCTCCATTTCGTATTTCCGGCTATAATGGTAACGATCATATACAGGAAGGAGGTAAGCGTGAAGATGCCGCATACGGCAACAATGTTTGATGAAACTTCCGCCTGTGTAAAGCTGCGGAAATCAATCGAATCCGTAAGCAGCACAGTCATTAAAAATACGATTACCGCTACAAAATTATTCCTGAACCCCTCCGACAGATCGCGCGCAAGTTCCTGAAGCGCTCCGGCAGAGCTCACAATACATTCCGACAGTTTATTCTTCAATTCAATATATTGCTCTGTGTGTTTTCTCTGATATATCACATAATTGGCAACAGCTGAATTGTAAATGTTCTCATCTATATTTAAAATATCATCCTTTGTTCTACAATATATATTAATAATATTTCTGGCAATACTGGCACGATTGATATAGCCGTCCTCCTTATAGATCCAATCATACAGACCGCATATATATGAATTTCCGCTTAATTGTTCTAACATATAGTGATGCCCGGCCGTATCTAAGTCAAACTGCAGAACAGCCTGATTTCCTATGATATTAGAAGTATTGGCAACGTACAAATACGACAAAACACTCCTCAGCTTGTCAAATATTCCATAAATTCCATTCAGCCGGCTGCCGCACGTGTCCTCACAAATCGTAAAATCCTGCGGAACCACCGGATATTGCTCCCTTCCAAAGAACACACTGGAAGCATTACAATTCCTGATATAGCGATCACGATTTATCCTTCTGCCCCGGGGCAGCGGTTCCGTTTCAAAGGCTATAGAATCTGTGCGGATACAGCCGTCACAATTCAGCATTTGAAAACAGATGTACTGCTTCTTATTTAACAGATCGGCAAACAGTCCAAGATTCTTTTCGATTTCCTGTCCAGTTAAAAACTCTGTAAATTTATCAATATTGTAAATACTGATCGTTTCATCCAGAAAATCCTTTTTAATCCTAATCATGACCTCAACTGCATCATCCGGCTCCAGCTGCGATCTATATTCATCATACGCCCTCTGTGTCAAACCGTCTCCGTTTAAAAACGTATAGTTTTCAATACTTTCAAACTGAATCTCAATATCATCGCGTCCCAAACATCTGCCGCACAGCTCCGCCAATCTTTCAGACAAGGGAAGCGCCGATGCCTCTGTCTGATAAATAATCCGAAAATTATACAAAACTTCTCTACATGAAATAAGGTTTGATTCTCCAAATATCTCATTTGAAATCTGCAGCATATCCGTCATGCCCCACCTCTTTCCGGCTCCTGTGAGTTCTTTCTGTTAAAGGCATCAAATGTGTTATCATCGTCACACAAAATGATAAGCTCCCGCTCACCCGTCTCACACTCATTTGTTCTGATCAAAGCGCTTCTGTCCGGCTGCGCCTCCTCTACCATCAAATTAACATATGCATTAACACGGTATTTTGTCTTACTGTTCTTTTTCACCACGTCCGGATCTGCATGGAACTGGGTATCAAATTCGCCCCTGTCAGCATAGCCAAGTAATTTCCTTCTGATATCCTCCTTATGAACCGATGGTTCAGCCGGCTCATAGGTATCAAACAAATCCCCCACCAAATCAGGATAATTAATCATCTGGTCTGACCGGAGGGCATGATTAAGAGCATTCTTCAAATTGTAATAGTCATAAAGCGATTTTTTCTTCACCGACCGCTTCAGCTCCTGATTCACGACTTTCAAAACCTTTTCTGTGTTTACCCGATCCGAATTCGCTTCCTTCACCTCAAGAAAATCCTTCGTCCAGTACTGAGCTCCCGTATTGGAAAACACTTTTATGTTTCCATGTATCACCCCTCCGCCTTCCGCCGACAAATCAACAACTGCCGATTTCCACACACGTTTATTTTCACCGGGAAAGCCAAAATTCTTAGCCAAGTTCTCTCCATCGTACCATTCAGAATGTTCAACTTTTGCAATAACAAACCGATACTCTCCCTCTTCCAGAATAAGCGCCTGTACAATGCTGCCCCGCTGTACATTCGTAATATGTCCCATTCTCCTTTGGACCGCCCGCTCAACAGAAAGAAGCTTCCGCGCTATACTATCTGACAGCTCCAGCAGAACAGTTTCATCTGATACTGAATTTCCCTGCCAGATAACAGCCGCAGACAAATCCGCGATACAATGCATAACCGTAGTATTCTGATCGGGAACAGAATACATCCTGGATATCTTGTTTTCAGCAGCTGCAAACTGAATGTATTCCGCAATATAAGAATTGAAATCTGAAGGAATCTCCTTTCGAACCGGATCCTCTATACTCAAATTCAAATTATGTAAAGAACGATACAGAATTTCCATTATCCAGGCTCCTCCTTTGTATTCCCTTCTCTCATTTTGATAAGCAGCTTCCCGTTTTGGCAAAGGCATACTGATTTTTTCTATCCTGCAGAAATATCTCCCACAATAAATCTTTTCCGCTTTTATCCTGTTGAACTATAAATGAGCAAATTCAAAAAAATGCACAAAACTATGCCACTAATGCTAATACTATACCAACTGTCGCACAGAAAGTAAGATATAACAGGCGGAA
>CATJIW010000010.1 GCA_949740745.1 uncultured Lachnospiraceae bacterium
ATTCCTCGATCTGCTCTTTGCCGTCCAGGCCCAGAGCCCGCTCCACTTCCAGCTCCACCGGAAGCCCGTGGGTGTCCCAGCCGGCCTTCCTGGGCACCATATAGCCCTTCATGGTCCGGTATCTGGGAATCATATCCTTAATGACTCTGGTCAGCACATGGCCGATGTGAGGCTTCCCGTTGGCCGTGGGCGGCCCGTCATAGAAGGTGTAGGTCTCCCCATCCTTTCTTCCCTCAATGCTCTTCTCGAAGATATCGTTGTCCTTCCAGAATTGTTCGATCTTCTTTTCCCGCTCTACAAAATTCAGGTTCGTAGAAACTTTTTCGTACATGTCATTCCTCCTAAAAGAATACTGTGCATGTGTCCGCTGCGTGGGCCGTTCACAGGAACGGGCTCCGTCCTTCAGAAAAGGACGAAGCCCGATTGTCTTCGCTATACCACCCGTTCTGCATACGCCGCCTTCACGGTTATATGCGCTCCCTGTAACGGCGGATCCCGGCACAGCCTACCAAATGCCTGCAGCCTCCGTCAGGCAGACCCTCCGCCTGAACGGCTCCCGGCATTCTTCAGCCTGCAGCTTGGGAGTGATCTTCGATGCGGCCCTACTCGTCCCGGCTTCCCACCGCCGCCGGGTCTCTGTGCCTTTCCTGCCGCCCTACTGTCTCCTTCACAGCTTTTTTCGTATGGGTAATATTATAAATAGGAAAGAAGGAAAAGTCAAGCATCCTTCGCAAAGTCAGACCATCTGAATGCCGGCAAGCTTCTCCACCTCCCCAGCACTGAGCCCCGTATACTCTGCAATCTCTTCCACAGTCAGTTTTCCCCGCTTTAGCATTCTCTGCGCCGTCTCCCTCTTTGTTTCAGCCCTGCCCTGACTGATGCCCTGACTGATACCTTGGCTAATGCCCTGATTTAAAATGGTTCTCGCTTCCGTTTCAATCATCGCTCCGCCCATAATATCACCGATTCCTTTCTGCACCTTTTCATACTTCTGTGCGATTTCTTTAACAGCATCTCCCATACTTTTATCCTTCCCCTGTTGATACTCTTATCATATCATTTTTTTCCGCAGGCTCAAGCCGCATTCAATCATTCTTCTGCCTTTTTATTCCTGTCTTGACAAATTTGCTCTACTGATGTAGAATATATAAAACACTACAGTTGTAGAGGAGAAGCTTCATGAAAACTATGATCAGGCGCCTGCCGGATACTGAACAGGAAGTGATGCAGGCTCTCTGGGCCTGTAAAGCCCCCGCCGCAAGAAAAGAAATTGAAGCCCTTTTGTTTCAGACGCACCCCATGGCAATGACGACCCTGCTGACCCTCCTCACCAGGCTGAGCGAAAAAGGCTTTCTCACGATCACGAAAAACGGCCGCAGGAGTTATTATACCCCCTGCGTCACACAGGAGGAATATCTTGCGGCGCAGAGCAGAACCTTTATTAAAAAGCTTTGCGGCGGGAACCTGTCTGTTTTCGCAAACGCCCTTTGTGACAGCGGCCTGAGCAGGGAGGAGCTTGAGGAGCTTCGCACCCTTCTGGAAAGGAATGAACTATGAGTAAAGAACTGTTAATGCGTGGATTCTGTTCCGCCCTCTTCGGACTCGCCCTTTCGTACCTTGTATTTTCCAGACATCAGGCAGAAGCCGAAGACAATGACAGTAAAAGCCCAAGGTATCTGCCCTATATATCGGGAAGCCTGCTGCCCTTATTTCTTATGCTCGCCGCAGCGCTTTATGCGCTGTTTCGCGGAATTGCAGGAGCCGCAAGGCTCACCCTCTCCCTGTGCTTCGGCATTTTTCTTCATATCACGCTTTATTACGCCGTGCTGCTCTTCCTGCTCCCGCTCTTTCGTAAAGCCATAAGCGCAAGAGCCTGCGCTCTGCTCTGGATCATTCCCAATTATCTTTATATCGCAAGCCAGAGCTACATGGCGCTTCCGGAGCCCTGGCTTGTGATCCCGGTTTCCGGAAATTGGGTATGGCTTCTGTTTTTTCTGTGGCTCGCCGGATTTTTGACAGTAATGTCCTGTAAAATAACGGAGCATCTGCTTTTCCGCCGCCGTATCCTGGCCGGTTCCGCTCCGGTCGCCACGCCGGAAATCCTTTCTCTTTGGGAAAAAATGATGACGGAGTCCAGAATGAAGGAGCCGAAATTCCCGCTGATCGTATCTCCCGCCGTAAAGGCCCCCCTGTCTGTCGGCCTGTTTAAGCGCACCGTCAAAGTGGTCCTGCCCGCCAAAAACTACAGTATGGAAGAATGGGAACTGATCCTTAAGCATGAGCTGATCCATATCGCAAGGCAGGATTCCTGGTCAAAATACTTCCTGGTGTTCTGTACTGCCATGTGCTGGTTCAATCCCTTTATGTGGGCGGCCATGAGAAAAAGCGCAGAGGATATGGAGCTTAGCTGTGACGAAACCGTCCTTTTGGAAGCGGACGAGGAGAGCCGGAAAAAATACGCTTTTCTCCTTCTGAACACGGCAGGTGAGGAACGTGGCTTTACTCCCCGCCTCTCCGGATCGGCAAAGAGCCTGCGCTACCGTCTGAAACATATTATGAGGCCCGTCTGGCGCAGGAGCGGGGCGGCTGCTGTGGGCATAACCTTCTTTGTCCTCTGCATGACAAGCGGCTATGTGGCATTGGCTTACGGCGGCAGAAGCGGCGCAGAACGAATCTATCATAACGGAGACTGCCGTCAGTATACTTTACGCAGCCTTTCCGCCGCAGATAAAGAACATCCCGCAGATTACGAGATCACAAATGAAGCGGCGTTTCACAGCTACCTTTCCGGCTTAACCTTATCGGAGCTCACCGGCAATTATTCCTTCCCGGAATCCGGCATGAGATTCAGCTTTCTAATGGATGCTCCGGACGGCACGCTGTGGATCCGTTTATATGACGATGTAATTGCCCTCACCCCGCTTCCCGGCGCTCCGTCCTATTACTATATTGCAGACGGAACAGACTGGGAATATCTGAACACCATTATTAAAGCTTCCGGCTCAATGCGGCATTAATCGGCCGGCCTGCCCGGAGCGCTCTCTTCCTGAACCAGCCTTCCGTCCTCCAGGGTGAGCACCATGTCCGCCTGTCTGGCGATCTGAAGATCATGGGTCACCAGAAGCAGGGTCTGGTGAAAAATCCGGCAGGTTTCTTTAAGGATTTCAAGCACCTCCTCTGCGCTCCTTGCGTCCAGATTTCCCGTAGGCTCGTCGGCCAGCACGATGGCCGGCTTGGTAACAAGAGCCCTGGCAATAGCCGCCCGCTGGCATTCCCCGCCGGAAAGCTCCGACGGATATTTTTTCTCCTTTCCGATAAGCCGGAGCTTTTTGAGAAGCATGATTTCATACTCCTCGTCAATCTCCCTCTGGTCCAGATAGAGAGGCATGCGGATGTTATCGATGGCCGTATATTCCGGAAGGAGATTATAGGCCTGGAAGACGAAGCCGATCCGCCGCCTTCTGAAAATGGCCGCCTCCCTGTCCGTGAAAGAATACAGGCTTTTTCCCTCCAGCACCACGTCTCCGCCGGTGGGCGTATCCAGCCCTCCGAGAAGATGAAGAAGCGTAGATTTCCCGGAACCGCTCCGTCCGATCACGGCGTAAAACTTCCCTTCTTCCAGGGAAAGGTCCAGGGGCTTCAATGCCTCCACCGCCAGTTCTCCCGTCCCATATACCTTTTCCAGTTTTTTCGCCTGCAGCAAGCTTCCCATATTTCCTCCTCCTTTTCCGTCTGTTTCCTTTTCCTGTCTGCCTGACAAAAACGCCACGCACAGGCGCCTTTTTCATCTCTGCTTTTATGGTAGCACAGACGATGCCCGTTTACACGTGACGTTTTCGTAAGGCAGGAACACGCCGACCATTACTTTCTGCCATGGTACCAGCAACGCCGATTGCCGCAAGTCCTGCGGAAATTAACTCATTGCTCCCCAGGCGCCTGCCCCCTCACGCTCCCTGCATGTTCCTCCTATTCTCCCAGCTCCCTGATATTTTCTACCGGATTGTTTTTCAGGACTCCTTTAAGGGGCATGACGTATAATGCGGCGGAAAAGACAAGGACCATGACGCAGGCCGCCGCATGCCGCCCCCAGTCATAAAAGCCAAACCAAAGATCAAGCCGGTACAGAAACGCTTCCCTACCATTTATGAACCGATACGGCGAAAGTCCGGCCACCGTCTCCCTAAGCTGCCATACCGCCGAGAAAACGAGAACGCCATGGGCAAGGACCAGCGCTGCAAGCCCGTTTTCAACGCCCTTTCTGAAATAGCTCCCTGCCGCTTCCCGTTTCCGGACCCCCAGCGCCTGGAAAATCCCCAGACGCCGTCTGTCCTCGGCAAGCCGCTCGTTCGCATTCTGCAAAAGAAGGCACACAAAGACGAACACCGCCGCCAGGGCCGTCATCAAGTAAGAAAAGCTCCGGCCGGACGCCTCTTTGTAATCTGTTTTCCACAACTCATAGGCTGTCTTTCCTCCTGCGTTCTCCGGTACATGAAGGATCAGCCCGTAGATCTCTGCCAAACTTTCAATGCCGCTCTGGGTGGATTCGGAAGCCGAGGGGCCGCAGAGGATCTCAATCTGTTCAAAGGGCGCATATGCCGTGCCGGAGCTTTTTTCCATGCTCTCAACAATCTCCATCGCCCAGGGATCCTCGGATTCTTCTGCTTTCCGGCGCTCATACTCCAAATGCATCTCCTTCTGCAAAAGCCTGAGCTCCGTGACCAGGCTGCCGTCCCCAATCACCGTACAGGGCTTCAGTACGTCACCGCCCCACCAGTATACGACCCCGTTATAGTCCTCGTCCCAAAGCACGCTCTCCGGATCCTTCGGCAGATAACGGATAATACCCCCCACCGTCACCTTCCGCTCCCTGGTCCCGTCATACTCCAGCTTCGGATCCTGCTTCCATTCTTCCCCGCTCTCCGCAATTTCTTCTTTTACTACCAGCGTAATGGTGTCTCCCGGCTCCACGCAGGTCTCCGTCTCATAAAAATCCCGGTACCTCCTGTCCGTCTGGAAGGCAAGCCGGTTCGTATCCTCTGTCACGGCCCGGTTATCCATCTCCCGGTAAGGCGGCAGGAACAAAAGCACCTCCTCCCCCGACTCGAAGGCTTCCCGATTAACCTCCCCCTCCGTCCCCAGCTCAGAAAGCCCTTCCATATTGGGTTCCCAGCCGCTGTAAATTCCCATGAGATGCGCCATGGCCAGACCGTCCTTCTCCTTATACGGCCTGTCATACACGTAAGAATAGGGGGAAAGATCCCAATTCTTTCTGAGCTTTTCCAGCCCGCATTCCTCCACCCCTTCATAGGAAATGTAAAAATCCCCGATCTGGTTTACGCCGTTTTTCCTGGTGTACACCGCTTCCACGCCCGGAATCAGCTCCAGCTGCTCCAAAATCTGACGGTCAGGAAAACTGCCGCCATACCGGTCCATGGCACTGCTGTATTCAAGCTGATAGTGGAGAGCCTTTTCGCTCCGATAGGGAGCCATTTCTTTTTCTGCCTGATAAAGAGCCAGGAACACAGAGGACGCCGCAGCCCCCAGGCACAGGATCGTCATCAACCGGAAAGCCCCCGTTCCCCGGCCGGCCACGAGCCTTCCCGCCGCATATTTCTTTTTCCTCTTCATCGGCCGGATCCGGACCGTTTTCGGGAGGATCTCCCCCCGGACCGGGATCCTGCTCCCTCTCCAGACGGGAATCCAGGCTCCGATCCAGGTCATAATGCAGCAGACTGCCGCCGCACCCAGAAGAAGCGGCACGTTTACCCCCCAGTAAAGCCGTCTTTTCCCCGCAAGGCCGCTGCCCCAGAGCACGGCCGGCACCAGTGCCGTTCCAAGCAGAGTTCCGGGTATGGCGGCCCTCCAGAGCACTCCGGTGACCTCCCGCAGGAAAATCCCCCTTACCTGGGCATTCGTGGCGCCGATGGCTTTTAAAAGCCCGGCCTGACGGCTCCGTTTCCGGATCTGTACAACAGTAATCTGAAACACTGTCACGGCGGCCGCAAGCGCCGCCGCCAAAAGCATCGCCAGAACATAGCCGTCGTCTGACCGGCCCCAGAAGTCATAGGCCGCATCGTTAAAAGTGAAACGGCTGACCACGTCCATGGGCTCCTCCGACATTTTGTAAATGAACCGGGTGTCTCCCACGATTCCGTCCACGTCGGTGATCACATTATAAGTGGGTTCCCAGGAAAACCCGGCCAGGGCTTCCTCTGATACGACGGCGGACGCCAGGGGGCATCCCTTCGTTTTCCAGGCAGCTCCATAAGAAGAAAGGATGCCAGACAGCCGCCAGCGCCCTTTGGCCACCTGCCCGTCTGCAGAAAGCACCTCCAGTTCAAGCTCCTGCCCTGGCTCTGCCTCATAGCCAAGCTTCAGGAGCATGCCCCGGGTCATGGCAATCTCGCCTCCGCTCTGCGGAAGCCGTCCCGCTTCCATGGTAATCCGCCCAAGCTCTGCGAAGCCTGCGTCTATGGTCCCGACGGAACCGACGATTCCGAAATAGCTTTTATACTCATAATCCTCAAAGATACCCATGACGCTTCCCAGGTTCTCGCGAAATGTATGGGTCCCATACTCTTCCGGAAACGTCTCCATGAGCTCCTCCAGCTCCCGGACCTTTTCTCCGGCGCCATCGGCCGCCACGTCTCCAATCATCTTGCTGACGCCGCTCCTCGTAGTCAGGGGATTGTTCACGAAGGTCTCCGCTTTCGCCGCATCCATGGCGTAAAAAGCCGCCTTCCATTCTCCGTAAGCGTCAAACCGCTGTTCCTCTTCCGTCTTTTCCACAATGCCAAGCCAGGCGATAGCTGCTCCCACCATCAAAAACAAAAGAAACAGCACCGTGAACAGGGCCGTATTCTGCCGCATCCTCCCCTTTGCCGAAAGCTTCGCCATTTTCCCTTCCCATCTGTCAAAAAACGCCACGCGCCGACACCTCCTCTCTGCCTTTATGGTAGCACAGACCAAATGCCTTTACACGTGACGTTTTTGTAAGCTTTCCGTTCCGGCCATCTTCCTTCTCCGGCCCGCGCACGTTCTTATTCTTCATAGGCTTCCGGCCCTGAAAGAAGCCGGAACTTCATCCGAAACCTGGTTCCGTCCCTCCTTCCCCCGCGTCCGGAAACGGAAGACACACAGATCGTTCCATGGCAGGCTTCCACCACCTCCCTGGCAATGGCAAGTCCCAGGCCGGTTCCGCCCTTTCCCTGCCTTCCGCTGTAAAACCGTTCAAACAGATGACGGCCCGCTTCCTCGGAAACGCCTCCTCCTTCATCTGTGATCTCCAGGTATTTCCATTTTCCCGCATCCCAGTGTCGGATCTCTATCCTTCCCCCGGCTTCTCCGGCAGCCCCGGCTGCTTTCATTTCCTCCGCCTCTCCGGCCCCCATGGACTCCGCAGAATTTTTAAGCACGTTGGCGACGGCCGCCTTCAGCCAGTTATAGTCGCAGTACAGATGCTGTGCGGATTCGGAAGAAAAGCTCACGCAGATTCCCCGTTTCTCCAGGACAGGAGCCACCTCCTCCAAAGCTCCCCTCACAATATCTTCCATCCTGGCAGCCTTTAAAACCAGCTTCATCTTTCCGGCGGCCAGACGGCCGGCAGCCAGAAATTCGTCCACATTCTCCTGCAGCCTGCCGCATTGGACCTGGCAGTCCGCAAGCTTTTTTATAAAGGAATCCCGGATCCGCCGCCCAGCCTCCTCCCCCCGGCTCTCCTGCCGGCCGGAAAGCTTCGCTTCCATCAGATCCAGATCCAGCCTCAATGCAGTTAAAGGCGTCTTCATCTGGTGAATCAGGTTTTCCGTAAACCGGCAGATGTCCTCCTTCTCCTGCTGCATAAGCCCCGTCATATGCCCGTTCCGCAGATAAAGGAGCTCCGCCTGGTTGGAAAGGGCCGCAAGAATCCCCTCCTTCCACTCTGCAAGACTTACCGCCCTTCCGGCCGTCATCTGTTCCAGACACAGGGAAAAGCGCCGGAGCTCTCTGCAGATTCCTGACAGCGCCCCTGTCATATAAAAAAAATAAGCGGCAAAAACGGCTGCCGCCAGTCCCAAAAACAGCCAGAGGTTCCCATAGCTTCCCCGCCCCGCCAGAGCCAGAAGCTCTTCCGTCTGGAATTCTCCGTAAAGCTCCCGGAACGCCCCGGCAAACCTTGCCTGCCAGACCGACCGTTCTGCCAGAAGGAGCAGGCTCCCTCCGGCAAGGACCGCCGCCGCCGTCAGGAAAAAGCCTGTCCGAAGCCTTCTCATTTCTTTATTTTCATAACATCCCATAGTTCCCGCACCTTCCTGCTTTCCCGCCGCCTGCCGTTCCCGATTTTCCGCATCCCGGACTTTCCCCATCCCGCTCCGGCTCCCGTCCGCCTTCCCGTCCTCTGTTTTCCGTGCCTCACCGCTCCACCGGCAGATTCCAGCGGTAGCCCACGCTCCGCACCGTCTCCAGGTAAGGCCGCCCCTCGAAGCTTCCCAGCTTTTCCCTTAAACGGCTCACGTGGACCCGGACCGTGTTGTCCTCAATAAACTGCCCGCCTTTGTCCCAGACCGTGCGGATCAGCTCCTCCCTGGCCACCGCTTCCGGCCACGCCCCCATAAACAGATATACCATCTGGCTTTCCTTGGGCGTAAGGAACACTTCCTCTCCGTCCTGCTCCAGCCTCCGGTTCTTTAAGTTTAACCGAAAACCGCCGCTGCTCCAGTATCGTTCCCCTTTCTCAGAAAACTCCGAACGGCGGATCAGGGCCTGGACCCTGGACAGCAGCTCCTTTAACCGGAAAGGCTTCGTCACATAGTCATCGCCGCCAAGCTCCAGTCCCCGGACCACATTGGCCTCCTCAGAAAAGGCCGTCAAAAACAAAACGGGAATCCGGGATCCCTCCCGCAGCCTTCTGCACACTTCAAACCCGCTCTGGCCCGGCAGCTTCACGTCCAGCACGCAAAGGTCCCATTCCTCCGCCCCGAGCCGCTCCAGGGCTTCCTCTCCGGTCCCTGCGCCATGGGCCTCATAGCCGCTGTCAGACAGCGCCTCCAAAAGCCCTTCCCGGACCGATTTCTCATCCTCCGCCACCAAAATCCGTTTCATCCCATCACCCTTCCAGAAGCATTTTCTTTAACGCTCCGATCAGCTCCAGATCTGCCGGAAGCCATTCCACACTGTCAAGCTCCTCCCCGGAAAGCCACCGGGCCGCCTCATGCTCCTTTAATACCAGCCCTCCGGAAACCACCTCCGCAAAGAAGCATTCCATGGACAGATGGAACTTTGGGTAATCGTATTCCACCCGGGCCGCCGGCTCTCCCACGACGATCTGCGTGTCAAGCTCCTCCCTGATTTCCCGGACAAGAGCCTCCTGCGGCGTTTCTCCCGGCTCGACCTTCCCTCCCGGAAACTCCCAGAAGCCCTTAAACTCTCCGTATCCCCTCTGAGTCGCAAAGATCCTGCCGTCCTTTCGTATGACCGCCGCCGCCACGTGTATGGTTTTCATGCTGTCCGCCTCCTGTTCCCCAAATATCATCCTGTAATATAACGGTAAATATCATCCCGTACCGGCGTATCCAGCCGCCACTCGATCTCAACCGCCGTCTTTGTCGTATTGGCCATACAAAATTCCTCTGCCCTGCCGGAAGCCGTCATCCGGCCCAGATAATAAAATTCTTTTGAAATTTTATCATCCTTATTCTTTCGAACAAACAAATGCACATCGATCCCCCGTTCCTTTGCATGAAGAAAATTCTGCACATCCTCCGATCCAAGAGATCTTCCTGATTTGGAAACTGCTATTAATGTATCCGCACTGATAAAATGATCCTCATACCTGATTGTATCGCTGATATCAGCCGATTTGTCATAGTTGATAAACACCGGAAATGTTTTGGTTTTTTTATCGTACTTGTAGCCTCCGATATTTAAGGGCACCTCGTTGTGCTCCCAGTTTAAAAGGCGGCACACATCCTCATACGTATATTTCTGATACAATACAAAGTCTGTATTCTGATATCTCCTGCTGTAATTCGATTGATATCTGGAAATACCGAATTCAATCAGCTCTTTGATAATTTCTGTAAATTCCGGATTTTCTAACATCCTTTCAAATTCTCCGGAAATTCCATACTCCGTTCCCTCCTCCTGAATGAAGATACAGGAACTATACTGTTTTTTTCCCGCACCGGCCAAAAAACCGTTGGACAGAATATTCGCCAGATTTCCACAGGCGTTCTCCTTCATAGAAACCCCATATTCCTCCCTCAGCGCCTTTCCCAGAAGTCCCAAAACCCCATGCCGGTATACGATAAGCCGTTTTAAGAATTCCAGCTCGTGGATTCGTTTTCCGGAAGCCAGCTTCCTTGAAACAAACTCCACCATTTTCTCTTCTTTTTCAGACAGGCGGATTTTATATTCTTTCTCATATTTCACAAGGAATTTGTAATAGGAGCCCAGGCTGGCATTGTCGAAAATCCGGCACACGTCCATTTCTCCATATTCATCAAAATCCTTTAACGCCGGAATTTTTCCCAGTTTATATTTTAAGCCTGTATAGTTCTCCCGGATCAGCCTGATATCGCTGAAATTCGCCGCATCAATTGCGGCAAAAATCCGTTTCCGGCTGATCTCGTCAAAATGTATCGTGGAAGCCCCCGGAATCATGCGGTTCCCCTCCATCACATAACGACGGATATTATCCTTGTTATAACTGCGGTCGCCGGAAAGCGCAATCGGAATCAGGAAATTATTTCTGTAATTTCCGATAAAGTCCAAAATTACGACAAATTCTTTGTCCTCCGCTTTCCTAAGCCCCCGGCCTAGCTGCTGCACAAAAACAATAGCCGATTTCGTCGGACGGAGCATAATAACCTGATTTACTTCCGGGATGTCCACGCCTTCGGAAAAAATATCCACCGTAAAGATATAATCCAGCGCATCTGCCGCTCCTTCTTCCGCGCCTTCCATCACCAGCCGTTCAATCACGGCCTCCCGCCTGGCTTCACTGTCCTCGCCTGTAAGAGCTGCTGTCCGAAAGCCCCTTTCGTTGAATTTCCGGGACAATTCCCATGCTTCCTCTTTACGGCTGCAGAAAACCAGGCCCCTGACCCGATCCCCGCTGTATCCATAATACAGGGCCTGCGCAATGATATAATTCACTCTTTCTTCACTGGTCAGACGGTTAAAGCTGCAAAGCCCTGTCTCATCCTTTCCGGCTGTCTCCCCGTCAATGCAAAGCTCCGTGATCCCGAAATAATGGAAGGGGCAGAGCAGGTTTTCTTCCAATGCCTGCTGCAGCCGGATTTCACAAGCAATATTATGATTGAAGATTTCATAAACATCAAACCGGCTTGTATCCGGGCTGGCTGTCATTCCCAGCCAGAAATCCGGCCTGAAATACTCCATGATCCTCTGGTAGCTGCCCGCACCGGAATGATGGGCCTCATCCAGACAGATTACAGAAAAATCATCCGGAGCAAAAGCATTCAGCACAATGCCCCTGCTCATCATCTGCATAGTCGCAAAAATCAGATCCGCCTCTCTGACCGCTTCGAGATTTCCGGAAGTACTCCCTGACAAAAGAGCATACCGTCGGGGGGAACCATCCGCCCGCCGGCTCCCGAACACCTTCTTATAGCTTATAAGCGCCTGCTTCGCAATTCGCTCTCTGTGTACAAGAAACAAAACTTTTTTCGGATTCATTTCCCGCAGGGCAAAGGCTGACGCATACGTTTTCCCGGTTCCTGTCGCCGAGATCAAAAGTGCCCTCGACTCTCCCCGGTCCGCCAATGCTTTAACATTTTTCACAAATGTCGTCTGCATGGCATTCGGCTGCAGCTTATACTGCTCCAGAGAAACCAGAGGCATCCTCTTCGCAATTCTTCGCTGCTCTTTGATCAGCTCATATTTCACCCGGTAATTCTCTATAAAATCTTCATAGACAACACTGCGGTCATCCTCCCACAGAACCTGAAACTCCTGAAGAATATCGCCAACCAGCTCTCCGGATCCATAACCGACCAGCCTCGTATTCCATTCCCGGTTAAGCTTTAATGCACCGGCGGTCATATTGGAGCTCCCGATAATGATCCGGTAGATCTCCTCTTTCCGAAAAATATATCCCTTGGTATGAAAACCCTCCTGCCCTCCGTCAGTGCAGAACATTTTCAGCTCAAGATTATTCAGCGCATGCAGCTTGTCCAAGGCCTTCGGAT
Organism: uncultured Lachnospiraceae bacterium; assembly: GCA_949740745.1. Lineage (GTDB taxonomy): Bacteria > Bacillota > Clostridia > Lachnospirales > Lachnospiraceae > Lientehia. Next base: position 12,192 of record CATJIW010000010.1, read on the forward strand.
CATTAAAGGCCAGATAATCTGTTGTGAGAATTTTTCCTCTGATGTTTCTTCGTTCCAGCTCCTTTAAGGTCTGTAAAAGGGGAGTGATCCCTCCCAGCGTAATAAAGGCAACACTGATAAAAAATTCTCCACAGTCCAAAAGCTCCTGCTCTATGGACGAAAGAACCCGTTTCCCCCGCCTGTAATCGTTGGATATAAATTCCGGACGATATGCCAGGTTGGAATTTTGACCCTGATTTAAAAATGCCGTCTCCCATCCGTTCCGCAATTCCTGTTTTCGATCCATTCGCATGCCCTCCTGCAGAAACCCGGCCGTTACTCTTTTTTAAGCTTCCGATATAAAAACTCATAAATATAGGAAAAGGTTCCGCCGATCATCCGCCCCTCCACGCAGGCATAATTCCAGAGCCGGCTTACGGAAAAGCGCACCCTTTTACAGCTTTTCCTGGTCCTCCAGCCCTCTTTCAGTCCCTCCTTATATTCCTGCCCGAAACCGATCTTCTTAAAAAACCGGCTTTTTATATAAAATCCCAGAAGCAGTGCCGGCGCATTGAGCAGATGCTGAATAAAGGGCATATTTTTATAATTGAGATAAATGCTGTTCCGGGCGGCCAGCCGCACCTTGAACTCGTTGTATTTGGAGCCGCTGGTCCCGCTTCCCACATGCAGGATCTCTGCATCCGGGGCGTAAAGGTTCTGCCAGCCGTAAAGCCTTGCCCGCCAGCCCACGTCCAGATCCTCCAGATAGGCAAAATGCTTCTCGTCAAAATATCCGATCTCTTCAAACACGCTTCTCCGGTAGGCAGCTGCGCCGGCACAGGCGGAAAATACTCTGGCAGGCTTCCGGTAACGCTTCACCGAGTGGGCCACTCCCCGCTGGAATGCCCAGCCAAGCACCGTATACTGGTCTCCGGCGTCGTCGATCTGATCCGGCCGATACATCTGGATCATCTTTGCGCTCACGGAAAACGCCTCCGGATGCTCGTCCAGCGCACGGACCAGAGCCGCCACATAGCCGGGATGCGGCTTTGTGTCATTATTCAGAAGGATCACGTACGGCGTCTTTGCCGCACGGATCCCCTCATTGACCGCCCGGCTGAAGCCGTAATTCTGATCCAGGGCCAGGATCCCGGCCTCCGGGCAATGCTCCTGCACAAATTCCACACTCCCGTCGGTGGAACCGTTATCTACAAAAAGCAGGCGGAACTTCGGCCCCTTCTGGCCCCGCAGCCCCTCCATGCAGCCCTCCATAAACTGTTTTCCGTTGTAATTGGGAATGATAACCGTTACCTTTTCCATATTGAGAACAAAGCTCCATTTCTGCCGGGCAGACGCCCCTGTGTAACTTAAGATTATAGCGGAAAAGCCCGAAAATTGCAAGATTCCGGAAATATTCTGAAACATTCCGATCCAATCTGTGCTATAATGTCACCAGCATATCAGTAGGATCAGAAAGGAAGCATTTTTATGAAGACATCTGCAAACCTGGACGCCATGCTCCGGGAAATTGACCACAAAAGCTACCCTGCATATAAATCTCTGCGGGGAATTTACGGGTTCGGCCCTTATAGCCTTTCCATCGACCATGTGCAGGGAGATCCCTTCGCGGCGCCGTCAAGGCTTACCATCCATATCACTGATCAGTCTTCCGGTTTTTCGCCGGCGCTTTGGAATACCCCGGACAGAAAGACCGCTTTCTGTGATTTCCTGCTGCGCCGGTTTGCCTGTGCCGTCCGGAATTATTCCTTCCAGGCGAAAGGTTCCGGAAAAAGCGGCGCACTTTTTACCACCCAGCCGGGACAGGAAGTCCTAAGGCGCACCGCCTGCACCATCAGCCGGGACGGCCATACCATCCTTGTGCGGTTTGAAGCAGGCTTCCCCGCCAACGGGCGGACCATCAACGCCAGAGAGCTGCGGAAAATCCTCTTCGACTATCTTCCCGCCGTGGTATCGGACAGCCTCTATGAAAAAAACACGAACAAAAAAGCCCTTCAGGCCGCCATCGACCTTTATGAGGACCAGCAGGCCCTGAGAGCCCTGCTCCCGCAGCAGGAGCTTGCGGCCTTTGTGGCCGACGGAGCTGTCCTCCCCAGAAAAACCGGTGTCTCCAATGCCCCTTTAAAGGATGCCGTCCCGTTCCGTTCCCCGGATTCTGTGCGGCTCACTCTTACGCTGCCCCATCGGGGAGAAATTTCCGGAATGGGGATCCGCCGGGGGATCACCCTGATCGTCGGCGGCGGCTATCACGGGAAATCCACGCTTTTAAAGGCCCTGGAGGCAGGCGTTTATAACCATGTCGCCGGAGACGGCAGAGAGTTCGTCATTACCGACTCTACCGCTGTCAAGCTGCGGGCCGAGGAAGGGCGCATAATCAAAAAAGTGGATATCTCCCCCTTTATCAACCACCTTCCAAACGGTAAGGATACCAGATGCTTTTCCACGGAGGACGCCAGCGGAAGCACCTCCCAGGCCGCCGGCGTCATGGAGGGGATCGAAGCCGGAACAAAGCTGTTCCTCATCGACGAGGATACCTGCGCCACCAATTTCATGGTGCGGGACGAGCTGATGCAGCGGGTGATCGCTCCGGACAAGGAGCCCATCACCCCTTTCCTCGGCCGCATCCGTCCCCTGTTTTCGGAGCTTGGGATCTCCACCATCCTGGTGGTAGGGAGCTCCGGCGCCTTTTTCCACGCCGCCGACCGGATCATCCAGATGGACAGCTACCGGGCCGTGGATATCACGGAGGCGGCCAAAAAAGAAGCGGCCGCTTTCCCTGCTTCCTGCCCGGAATTTGACTTCTCCGGCGGCCCGGCTCCCAGAACGCTCCGTTTTTCCCTTAGACGGCGGGAAGGCGACCGTTCCCCGAAAATCAAGGTGCAGGGAAGGGATACCCTGATTTATGACAAAGAAACCATTGATCTGCGCTATGTGGAGCAGTTAGCCGATGAAGAGCAGACCCGCGCCCTGGGCTATATCCTGCAGTACCTGATGGCTCACCCGTCAGACACGCCCATAACCGGACAGCTTACGGCCCTCTACCGGAAGCTTCAGACGGAAGGACTGGAATCCATCACCTCCTCCGACTGTCCTCCCTTTATGGCGCTTCCCAGGCTTCCGGAAATCTTCGCCTGCGTCAACCGCTGCCGGTTTTAGCTTCCATGCCTTTCCTGCACGGATCGGCGCCCATGACAAAATCCCGCCGGCCCTTTTACGGGCAGCGGGATTCTTATATCCGGCATGTTTGACGAGCGGCCTTTGCGCTACACTTCCTGCTGTTTCTTCAGTTCCTCAAACACCACATCGTTCAGCACTTTAATGTAGGTTCCCTTCATTCCGGAGGAACGGGACTCGATCACCCCGGCGCTCTCGAATTTCCGAAGGGCATTGACGATCACCGAACGGGTAATGCCCACTCTGTCGGCAATCTTGCTGGCTACCAGAATTCCCTCATTCCCCTCTAATTCCTCAAAAATGTGCTGAATGGCTTCCAGTTCTGAAAAAGACAGAGTGCTGATCGCAGATTTCACGATCTGAACCTTTCTTGTTTCCTCCGCATTTTCTTCATTGACGGAGCGCATCATCTCCAAACCCACCACGGTTGTGCCATACTCACTCAGAATAATGTCGTCAATTCCATATTGAGCGGCAGATTTGTAAATGAACAGAGTTCCCAGACGTTCTCCTGCAATGTCGATGGGAGTGATAATTGCCTGATACTTTTTTACATTTGTTTCCGCAAATCCGAGTGTTTCCAGGTTTACATTCTCTTTGGTGGAAAGAACGCTGAGCAGCCTCTCGTTTAACAGCTTGTCGACGAATCCCCCGACCTGGTCTTCAATCAATTCCTCGATTTCCTCTACACCTTCGCTGAGCCCCACACCCAGCACCTTACCCTTTTTGCTGATTACCAGGATGTTTGAATCGAGGATGTCGCTTAGTACTGCACAAATATCATTGAAGACAACTTTGCTGGTGCTGTTGTTATGAAGCAATTTGTTGATTTTTCTAGTTTTGTCCAATAATTGTACACTCATTGCAGTCCTCCTATTTTTTTCGGGCAATTGGTTCGATTCAAAACTATCGTACCATATTTTCAGAAAGGCCGCAATACTTTTCGGAATTTTTAACTGTTTTAATGGAAATTCTTTCTGACGGCCCGGCAGACTACGGATTATTTTCCGATTGTTCCGTTTTTTCCGTCAGATACCCACAAGTCTGCTGGGAGCAGATCAATTTATTCCCTTTTTCTACCATATAGCTTCCACAATCCGGGCACTTTCGGTCAGACGGTCTCGGCCAGGACATAAACTCACATTCCGGATGATTGCTGCATCCATAATAGCGCCGTCCCTTCTTTGTTTTTTTCATCACCACGTCGCCCCCGCATAAGGGACAGGCTACGCCGATCTTTTCCAGATAGGGCTTTGTGTTTTTACAGTCCGGAAATCCGGGACAGGCCAGAAACCGTCCATGGGGTCCGTATTTAATGACCATGTTGCGGCCGCAGTGCTCGCAGATCTCTTCTGTCACTTCATCCTCGATTTTCACCGATTCCAGTTCCTTCTGGGCCGCCGTCACCGCCTCCTCCAGATCCGGATAAAAGTTCCGGATGATGGTCTTCCATTTGACCGAGCCTTCTTCCACGCTGTCAAGCAGCGACTCCATGTTTGCCGTAAAGGCCACGTCCACCAGGCTGGGGAAGGCTTCCTTCATCATATGGTTGACCACCTCGCCAAGCTCCGTCACATACAGGTTCTTACTCTCCTTTGCCACATACCGCCTTGCGATAATGGTCGTGATCGTAGGCGCATAGGTACTGGGACGTCCGATCCCGGCCTCCTCCAGCGCCCTCACTAAAGACGCCTCCGTATAATGGGCCGGCGGCTGGGTAAAATGCTGCTTATAATCAAATTCCTGAAGGGAAACCTTCGTGTCCATGGACAGATTCTTCGCCAGAGTATTGGGCTCCTTTTTTTCATCCGGATCGCCATACACTGTCAGGAAGCCCTGAAATCTCACCTTGGAGGCCGAAGCGCTGAACCGGTATCCCCCTGCATCCAATTTTACGTTGGTGGTCTCGTAGACGGCCTCCTTCATCCTGCTGGCCGTAAACCGGCGCCAGATCAGCTGATACAAACGGAACTGGTCTCTGGACAGAGATTCCTTGAGCCTGACCGGCGTCAGGGCGATATCCGTGGGACGGATCGCCTCATGGGCATCCTGGATCTTTCCCTCGTTCTTTTCCTTCCTCTCATCAGAAAGCACATATTCCTCCCCATACTGGGAAGCGATAAACTGAGCGGCCGCCGTTTTTGCCTCCTCGGAAACACGGGTGGAATCCGTACGCAGATATGTGATGATACCCGCCGTCCCGTTTCCTTTGATATCAACTCCCTCATAGAGCTGCTGGGCCAGCCGCATGGTCTTCTGGGTAGAAAAATTCAGGGTATTGGCCGCCTCCTGCTGGAGCGTGCTGGTGGTAAAGGGAAGCGGCTGTTTTTTTACCCGCTCTCCCGTCTTGATATCGGAAATCCGAAAGGGCGCCCCTTCCGTCTGCCGGATGATTGTATCCAGCATCTCTTTATTTTCTATGGTAAGCTTCTGCTTTTCATCCCCGTAGAATTTAATCCGCATGGGCTTCTTTTCCCCGTCGCACAGGACGTCCGCCTCCAGACTCCAGTACTCCTGCGGGATAAAGGCCGCAATCTCTTCCTCTCTGTCACAGATAATCCGAAGGGCCGCCGACTGCACCCGGCCCGCCGAAAGCCCCCGTTTCACCTTCGCCCAGAGCAGGGGGCTGATGCTGTAGCCCACCATCCGGTCCAGGACCCGGCGGGCCTGCTGGGCATCCACCAGATTCATATCCAGCTCCCTGGGTGCCTTTAACGATGCCTTGACCGCCGATTTTGTGATCTCGTTAAAGCTGATCCTCCGTACCTTTTTCTCCTCCAGCTTAAGAGCCGCCATCAAATGCCAGGAAATGGCTTCCCCCTCCCGGTCCGGGTCAGTTGCCAGATAGATCTTATCCGCCTTTTTTACTTTTTTCCTGAGATTCGCAAGGATGTCTCCCTTTCCCCGGATCGTGATATATTTCGGCTCATAATCATGCTCCATGTCAATGCCCATCTGGCTTTTCGGCATATCTCTCACATGGCCGTTGGACGCCTCCACATCATAATTCTGCCCCAGGAATTTTTTGATCGTCTTTACCTTTGCAGGGGACTCCACAATAACCAGATACTTCGCCATACTGCTCTCCTTTATCTCTTTTCGCCGCATAATAATGCCGAAACGGCTGGACTGCCAGTCCTTCCAGTTCAAGTCTTACCAAAGCGGCGGCTACCATTCCGCTTTCCAATCCGCTTTCCACGCAGATCTGTTCCCCGGATTTGGGGTCGAAATCCAAATAACTATACACCTTTTCCGCATTTTTATCAAGAGATAACCTGGTTTTCTCATAAATTCTTAACTTTTTCTTTGCAAACCGCCAGTTTTCCAAAATATCCTCCGGCGCCGTCAGCGGCATCGCCCCGTCCCGGATCAGCCGGTTGGTTCCCCTGCTTAAAAAATCTCCCATCCGGCCGGGCGCCGCCCAGATGTCCTTTCCCTGTTCCAGCGCATGGGAAGCCGTAATCAGCGAGCCGCTTCGCAGGCCGGCCTCCGCCACGACGACACAGTCGGAAAGCCCGCTTAAGATCCGGTTCCTGGCCGGAAAATGCCAGGCGGCCGGCCCGGTCCCCGGAGGATATTCCGAAATCAGCCCTCCTGCCTCCGCCACCCGCTCATAAAGGATCCTGTTCTCTCTCGGATACACCACATCCGGCCCGCATCCCAGAACGCCGAAGGTTTTCCCATTTTCCTCCAGCGCGCCTTCATGGCCCGCCGCGTCGATTCCCCTGGCCAGCCCGCTGATCACCTGAACACCCGCCCCCGCCAGGACCCGGCCGACGGATCTGGCGGTGTTTCTTCCATAATAACTGCATTCCCTGGAGCCTACTACGGCTGCGGCAGGAACTGCCGGCTCCGGAAGGTCCCCTTTTACAAAAAGTCCCGTCGGGCAATCCGGAAGCGCAAGGAGCCCTTCCGGAAATCCCGCCTCCTCTGCCGTAACCAGCCGGATCCCCCGTTCCTTCATCTGCTCTGTACCCCGGCAGATTTCCTCCTCCCTTCTGCTTTTTTCCAGCTCTCTCCAGACCCGTTCCACCGTATGCTCCGCATGAAAGGGCCCCAGAAGCTTCTCCACCTCCCCCTTTTGCGCCCGGTAGACCCCCTCGACGCTTCCAAAGCCTTCCTTTAACCTGTTTCGGATAACCGCTCCCACAGAAATCAGGCTGCAGTACCAGAACCCGTATTCCTCTCCCTTCAGCATGATATGCCTCTCCTTCCCCATAAAAGACTTAACAGGCGTTTGCGAAATGCGAAATTGTGGAAACATTCCGGCAATATGTCCGTCCAAAGCCTGCCAGACTCAATAATAAATATTTTCCATCCGGTATGCCACCGCCTCCTGAAGATGCCCGGTACCAATACGCGCCTCTCCCTCCAGATCGGCAATGGTCCTGGCCACCCGCAGGATCCGGTGATAGGCCCTGGCGCTGATCTCCATAACCTCAAAAGCCTTTCTGAGAAACGCTTTCTCCTCTTTTCCCAAAGGACAATAGGTGCGGACCGCACTTCCCGGCATGGCAGAATTATAATGAATCCCGCTCCCCCGGAACCGTTCCTTCTGAAGAAGCCTGGCCCGCTCCACCCGTTCCCTGCCCACCGCCGACGGCTCTGCCGCTTCCTCTCCCTGCAAAGCTTCCACCCCCACCGACTCTGCCAGGATCCGGATGTCCATCCGATCCATCAGGGGCCTGGAAAGCTTCTCCTGATAACGCCTGATCTGCCATTCGCTGCATCTGCATTTATTCCTGTCCGGATAATGGCCGCAGGGACAGGGGTTCATGGCTGCCGCCAGCATGAACCGTGCCGGAAATTCATAAGACCCGTACAGCCTGGAATGCACCACCTTCCCCTCCTCTAAGGGCTGCCGCAGCGCTTCCAGCGCATGCAGGGACATTTCCGGCAGCTCATCCAGGAACAGCACGCCATGGGCCGCCAGAGATACCTCTCCCGGCTTCGGTCTCTTCCCTCCTCCGATCAGCGCCGCCGCCGTGATCGTATGGTGGGGCGCCCGGAAGGGGCGGGCCCCGATCAGTGCCTGCCCTTCCGGCATTTTTCCGCAGATGCTGTAGATCCGGCTGATCTCCCGGCTTTCTTCCGGCGTAAGCCCCGGTAAAATTCCGGGAATGCTGCCTGCCAGCATGGTCTTCCCGGCTCCCGGCGGCCCTGAAAGCAGGATATTGTGCATGCCGGCGGCCGCCACCTCCACAGCCCGCTTGGCGCTTTTCTGCCCCCGGATGTCCCGCAGGTCCACCGCCGCAGTTCCTTCCATAAGAAGCTTCTCCACCTCCACCACCGTCTCTTCCATCTGCTCCGGCTCCCGCAGGCACGAGATCACCTGCTCCAGATCCTCTACCCCGCAGACCCGGACCCTTCCGCCGGCCGCTCCTTCTCCCGCATTCTGCTTTGGAACGAGGATCCAGGAAAGTCCGGCCTCCCCGGCGCAATCCGCCAAAGCCATGACTCCGGGCACGGGCCGGATTTCCCCGCCAAGGCCCAGCTCCCCCGCCAGAAGCACCCGGTCCAAACTTTCCGCCGGAATAACTCCCATGGCCGCAAGCACCGCCGCCGCCACGGGAAGGTCAAAAGCGGTTCCGTATTTTTTTACGCCGGCCGGAGCCAGATTGATCACGATCCTCCTGGGCGGAAGTCTCCAGCCCATATTTTTAAGAGCCGTCCGCACTCTGGAAGCCGCCTCCCTGGTCTCACCGGAAAGCGCCCCCACCATTTCAAAGCTTGGAAGGCCGTCTCCCATATCTGCCTCTACCGTAACCAGCTTCCCCTCCAGCCCGTGAAGGGCTGCGCCGTAAGCTCTGCTATACAAATGCAAGTCTCCTTTCTTTATATATTCAGGCAATTGCGAAACGGGAAATTGTGGGAACATTCTGGCTACATGTCCGTTCAAAGCCTGCTGCGCCAAACGTTTCAGCAAGCCCAGTACCTCAGATGGCTCTCGGAAATAAATCCCTCCTGTCTTCTCTGGTCTTGCTTCCACGGCGCAGAGGGCTTTTCCCGGAAACATTTCCAGAATGCCCAATATAGTTTTATGTTTCGCAATTGCCTTCTTTATTTGTAATTCGGAATTTATAAATAGAATTTATAATAGAATTCTGAACAGAATTTGCCGAAAGGATATTATGAAAAATCTGAAAAAGAATAATCAGAACAACAAATCCGATCCGTCCGACGGGGGGACTGACGCCTCCCCCGTCCCCGGAATCCCTATTTCGCCATCACCCGCCCAAGCCAGGCCGCAAGGTCCTCAAATACCTGGCGGCGGTCCCGTTCATTGAGGATCTCGTGACGGTCTCCCGGATACAGTTTTATGGAAAGATCCCGGAACCCAAGACCTTCAAACTGTCTGAAGCAGTTCTTCACACCCTTTCCGTAATTTCCCACCGGGTCTTCCTCTCCCGCCACGAAAAGTATCGGAAGCTCCCGATTCATGGTATCGAAATTTTTCTTTGCCGCCAGATCGGTTAAGACAGAAAAGAAATCCCTGTACG
>CATJIW010000011.1 GCA_949740745.1 uncultured Lachnospiraceae bacterium
ATTTCCGGGAAAAGCCCTTTGCGCCGTGGAAGCAGGACCAGAGAAGGCAGGAGAGACTCTTTCCCGAGTGACTTCTGTGGTTCTGAGCCTGCTGAAACGCTTGGCGCAGCAGGCTTTGAACGGACATGCTGCCAGAATGTTCCCCACAATTTCACGTTTCGCAATTATCCAAAATTTGCAATAAAGAAAGGAGTTTTAAATATGCGTAAAGGAAAAGGACTTTTCAAGAAGCTTCTGGCCGTGACCGCCCTCGCCGGGGCCACCGCCGTCCTGATCACGAAGCTTAAGAAAAACGGCTGCGGGGAGGGCGCACAGGACGGCTCCGACGACGACTTCTGCGACAGCGCAGACCCGGCCGACAGAAATTACGTCCCCCTCTCCCACGGAGAAGAGGAAGCTGCCGGTGAAGAGACGGTTACGGAAGAAACCGTTTCCGAAGAAGCCGCTTCCGCTCCCGAAACTGCGGAGGCAGAAAAAGCACCCTCTGCCGAAGAAATTGCGGCAAAGTTAGAGCAGGCCGTCGCAGAGACGGAAGCCAGATATGAAGAAGCCGCCAAAGAGGCGGGAGTCTCCAAAGACTGATGAATGCTCCGAACATGTATGAAAGTACCGTCATGAGGACAGGGCGGCCAGAAGAAGCCTGGCCCCCTGTTCGATTTTTTCTGCGGAAAGACTGGCATATCCAAGAAGCACCGTTCCTCCTTCCACCTCCCGTTCCGGTTTCCCGATGTCAAATTCCGAAAGCCCGTAAATGCGCACGCCGGCCTGTTTCGCCGCCTGCACCAGCTCCTGCTCGGTGCGCCCTTTTTTGCTGTGCAGAAGGATATGGATCCCGGCATGCTCCCCGCTGACTGCAAAATCCTCCCTCAAAGGAGAAAGCGCAGAAAGCAGCACATCGTGCTTGGCCCTGTAAATTCCCCGCATCCGGTTCAGATGACGTTCATAATGTCCTTCGCCGATAAACCGGGCCAGAATCCGCTGATCGATCCTTGAGACGGTGGAGGCATAAAAAAAGCAGGTCTTTTCATAAAGATCCAGCAGCGGTTCCGGGAGCATCAGATAGCTTACCCGGATAGCCGGGGCCACCGCCCTGGAAAAGCTTCCCAGATAGATAACCCGCCCTTTGGCATCGGCGCTCTGAAGGGAGGGGACCGGCTTTCCCCAGTAACGGAACTCGCTGTCGTAATCGTCTTCGATAAGATACCGCCCGTCCTCCTCTGACGCCCAGGAAAGAAGCTCCATGCGCCGCCGGATAGGCATGACGATCCCCGTGGGAAACTGATGGGACGGCATCACGTAGGCGATCTTCGCCCCGGAAGCGGCAAGCGCCTCTGTTCTCATCCCGTTTCCGTCCATGCCGACCGGAATGACCTGATGCCCCAGCCGCTCAAAGGTTAAAAATGCCTGCCGGTACGTGGGCGTTTCCATGGCGACGACCTGGGTCCCGAGAAGCTGGTGCAGAAGCATCAGAAGATACTCGTTGCCGGCGCCCACGATCAGCTGCTTTGGCCTGCAGCGTACTCCCCTTGCGCCGTAAAGATACCCGCATACGGCCTGCCGGAGAACCGCATCCCCCTTGCTCTCCCCGGCCGAAAAAAGCTCCCGGTTCTCAGCGCTTAAGCTTTCTCTGGAAAGTCTCCTCCAAAGGGCATAGGGAAAATGCTCCAGATCGATTCCCCGGAGCGAAAAATCCACCAGATACGACGGAGCCTCCACCCGCTCCTCGCTCTCCCGGTTTTCCGGCCTCCGTTCCGGATAAAACAGGGGCTCCAGCCTGGCGGCAAAATATCCCCGGCAGGGCTCTGCCTCCAGATACCCTTCTGCCACAAGCTGGTCATAGGCAAGCTGGGTGGTGCTCCTGCTGACCCCCAGATGCTCCGCCAGCCTTCTGGTGGACGGAAGCTTCGTCCCTGCAGGGATCTGCTCCGTTTTCACCTGTTCTCTGATATATCGGTAAATCTGTTCATATAAAGGATCCGTTTCATTAAAGGGAATCGTCAGTTCCTGCATCGGTTCTCTCTTTCGCAAATGCTTCCTCCGGAAGCAGGTTTCTCATAAACAGGTCTTCTGCAAAAGAAGCCATGGCGCAAACCTGCGTCATGGCCTCCAAGCTTTCCGGATTTTCCCGGCTTTATTTCGCCTCGATCTTAAAAGAGCTTTTCAGGGAAACGATCCGGTTGAACACCAAGCCCTCCGGCCGGGAATCCTTATTGTCCACACAGAAATATCCGTTCCTCACAAACTGGAAGCTCTCCGGCGCCAAAGCCCCCGCCAGGGCCGGCTCCAGATAACAGTCCTTAAGCACCACCAGGGAGTTTGGATTTAAGTTCAGGCTCCCGTCCTCTTCGCTATAAACGCCCTTCTCCTCATCCACAATGTTTTCATACAGGCGCACCTCGGCCTTCACCCCGTGGCGGGCCGAAACCCAGTGGATGGTCCCTTTGACCTTCCTTCCGGTGAACCCGTTCCCGCTCCTGGTTTCCGGATCATAGGTGCAGTGGACCTCCGTCACATTTCCTTCGGCATCCTTCACCACGCCGGTGCAGGTCACGAAATACCCGTTCATCAGGCGGACCTCATTGCCGGGATATAAGCGGAAATATTTCTTCACGGGAACCTCCATGAAATCCTCCCGTTCAATGTAAAGCTCCCGGCAAAAGGGCACCTGGCGGACGCCAAGCTCCGGATTCTCCTGATTGTTGGACACCTCCATATATTCCACCTGGTCCTCCGGATAATTGTCGATAATCAGCTTCAGGGGATGCAGCACCGCCATCATCCTGGGACGCTTTAGCTTCAAGTCCTCCCGGATACAGTATTCCAGCATGGGCATCTCGCAGATGCTGTTGCTTTTGGAAACTCCGGCCAGCTCCACGAATTTCCGGATGGATTCCGGCGTATAGCCCCGGCGCCTTAAGCCGCTGATGGACACCAGCCTGGGATCGTCCCAGCCATCCACGGTGCCGTCCTCCACCAGCTTTTTGATATACCGCTTGCCGGTCACCACGTTTTTCAGATACAGCTTCGCAAATTCGATCTGTTTGGGTGGATGGTCAAACTCGCATTCCTGCACCACCCAGTTATAGAGGGGCCTGTGGTCCTCGAATTCCAGGGTGCAGATGGAATGGGTCACGTGCTCCACCGCATCCTCGATGGGATGTGCAAAATCATACATGGGATAAATGCACCAGGCGTCACCCGTATTGTGATGGCTCATATGGGCCACCCGGTAGATGACCGGATCCCTCATGTTGATATTGGGAGAGGCCATGTCAATCTTCGCCCTGAGGACCTTTTCCCCGTCCCTGTAAAGGCCCTTTTTCATGTTTTCAAAAAGCTCCAGGTTCTCTTCCACGCTCCGGTCCCGGTAAGGGCTGTTCTTCCCCGGCTCCGTCAGGCTTCCCCGGTACTCCCGGATCTCCTCCGCCGTCAGATCGCAGACAAAGGCTTTTCCCTTTTTGATCAGGAAGACGGCGCATTCATACATGGTCTCAAAATAATCCGACGCAAAAAAAAGCCGGTCCTCCCAGTCCGCTCCCAGCCAGGCCACGTCCTCTTTGATGGATTCCACAAACTCGATTTTTTCCTTGGTGGGGTTCGTGTCGTCAAAGCGCAGGTTGAACCGGCCCCGGTATTTCTTCGCCAGCCCAAAATTCAACAGGATGGACTTGGCATGTCCGATATGGAGATAGCCGTTGGGCTCCGGCGGAAACCGGGTCTGCACATGGTCGTAAACCCCTTCCTCCAGATCCCTGTCAATGATCTGCTCGATAAAATGTTTCGTTTCGTTTTCCATAAAAGCCTCCTGATCCGATATTTTTCTATCATACCATCCGAAATTCAATTTGTAAAATACTTTATTTCCTGGTCAGGCCTTTCCTTCGGGCAGGTAAAAGACCGCCGTGGCAAGGGCCGCCGTCTTCCCATCCGACTCCCGTCTGGCTTCCGCTCTGAGATTCGCTATGCGGCCGCCCAGCCGCACCAGCCCGGCCGTCACCAGCAGCCGGTCCCCTCCCGGCACGGGACGCAGATAGTCCACGTTCAGGGACACCGTCGAGGCCAGAAGGTTCTCGCTGATATAGCGGGCCACCATCCCGCAGGCCGTGTCAATGGCCGTCCCGATGAGCCCGCCGTGCATCACGCCGTTGGGATTTAACTCCCACTCCTCCACCTCATAGGCAAGAGTCACGGTTCCCTCCTCTTCGCTGCAGGAAACCAGCGTTTTCTTCATCATATCGTGGATGCGGGCCCCATGCGCCCCGACGCTCTCCACCGCCATCTCCAGCCCCCGCCTCATAACCTCCTGCCGCTCCTCCCAAGACGCCCCTTCTGAAAGCCTTCGCTTTTCTTCCAGAAACCTCCTATAATCCATCGCTCTTCTCCTCAATCCTTTGTTTTTTGAAACACGAACAGCTTGCTGAGCAGGTAATTTCCCGCCATAACCACCACCTGGCTTAAAAGCTTCCCGATCTTGTCGTTTCCGCCGGCCAGAGTCACAAAGCCGTACATGACCGCCATGTCCATGAGGAGGGTGGTCACCCTGGAGCCTACGAAGCGCACCGCTTCCGCCAGCCGGTTCTCGCTTTTGCTTTTGAACACGAAGCTCCGGTTAATCCCATAGGCAAAAGCCACGGCAAGGATCCAAGAGATCACGTTGGCCGCCTGAAGCTCCCAGGCGTCGTCCGGATCCAGGAAGGTCAGCACGCAGGCATAATAAACGGCAAGACTGACCACGGTCGTCAGCACCCCGGCAATGAGGTAGTTAACGATTTCTTCATATTTTCTGTAAAGCTCCGTCACCTTTTTCCACATATTATCCACGCTTTCTTCCGGTCTGTTTTTTCTGATAGAAGCCTTCCACCCGTCCATAGCTTTCCCGGATCCGGACGCCGTTATTTAAGCGGAGCACATTGTCGGTCCTTCTGGAAACGAAATCCTCCAGCTTCTTCATGTATTCTTCCCCGGTAATGGTTCCCTCCGCCACGTAGGTGAGCCCTTTTTCCCAGCTCGCCGTAAGCTCCGGGTTTAAAAGGGGACGGATGGACAAATACACCGTGTCATGGATCATTTCTCCCAGAAGCGTCGGAGTGACCACCTGCGTCTTCTTATTCAGCGCCAGGTACTCATTGTTCACCAGCTTCTTAAGGATTTCCGCCCTGGTGGCGCTGGTGCCGATCCCGCTTCCCCGGATCTGGGCCCTGAGCTCTTCATCCTCAATGAGCTGTCCCGCATTCTCCATGGCCAGGATCATGGTTCCGGAGGTGTAGCGTTTTGGCGGGGAGGTCTCCCCTTCCTTCACCGACAGGCTTTCCACCGGAAGCCTCTGCCCCTTCGCAAGCCGTCTGACGGCTTCCAGGAATTCTGGGTCATTGATGTCGGCCTCTTTGCTTTCCCCGCTCTTCCCGTCGCTTCTGCCGTTCTCCTCTCCGGCCTCCTCCGTCCCGCTTCCCGCCTTTTTCCCGCCCTTCGCATACCCGGTCACGGCCAGATATCCTTCTTCCAGAAGCACACGGAAGCCGGCAAAAAATTTTTCACTTCGGACAGAAAGCTCCAGGCCGAACTTCTGATAAACCGCCGGCGGATAAAAAATGCTTAAGAACCGTCTTACGACGGCCTCATAAACCTTCACCGACACGGGAGACAGCCCCTTTAAGGCCCCGATTCCCTGTCCCGTGGGGATAATGGCGTAATGATCCGTGATCTGTTTGTCATTGACGTATCTGGTCCTTGTGATCCCCTCATGGCTCCCGCTCTCCAAAA
>CATJIW010000012.1 GCA_949740745.1 uncultured Lachnospiraceae bacterium
CCCTCACGGGGATGAAGATCGACGTCCACCGGCGGACCTTTGCCCTGGCAAATAAGACAGGCGGCCTTTCCGGGCCCGCCGTTAAGCCGGTGGCGGTGCGCATGGTCTATCAGGCGGCTCAGGCGGTGAAGATCCCGGTGGTCGGCATGGGCGGGATTCAAAATGCGGAGGACGCGCTGGAATTTATCCTGGCGGGGGCTTCGGCCGTATCGGTGGGCACGGCCAATTTCCACAACCCGTATGTGACTACGGAGATTGTGGACGGGATCCGGGAGTACATGGAGCGGTACGGGGTCTCGGATGTGAAGGAGCTTGTGGGGGCGGTAAAATAAGGTGCAGGGCACAGACGTATGACGAGATCCGGTGCGTCCCGGCGGAGGGAGTACGGGGCGGATTTGCCGGTTGAAAGAACGAAGGGTTCATGATATACTTGTTTGCAGTATGTAAAATCGGACGTTTGGCAGGTCCGGGCTTTGTACAAATTCAGACATAAGGAGAAACGGGATCCATGGAAGCATATAAGAAGGAATTTATTGAGTTTATGGTGGACTGCCAGGTGTTAAAATTCGGGGATTTTGTGACGAAGAGCGGCAGGAAGACCCCTTTTTTCATTAACACCGGCTTTTACCGGACCGGCGGACAGTTAAAACGGCTGGGAAGCTATTATGCGAAGGCCATCAAGGACAAGTTCGGCACGGACTTTGACGTGTTGTTCGGGCCGGCTTACAAAGGGATCCCTTTGAGCGCGGCGGCGGTTATCGCCCTGTCACAGGAGTATGGGGCGGACATTCGTTACTGCTCCAACCGGAAGGAAGTGAAGGACCACGGGGACAGAGGCATTCTCCTTGGCGGGCCCGTGGGAGACGGGGACAGGGTGGTCGTCATTGAGGATGTAACCACGGCAGGCACTTCTATTGAAGAGACCCTTCCGATCCTGAAGGCCCAGGGGGCGGTGGAGGTTCTTGGCCTGGTGGTTTCCGTGGACCGGATGGAGCGGGGCCAGGGGAAAAAGTCGGCTCTTAAGGAGATCCATGAACGCTACGGGCTGGAGACGACGGCCATCGTGACCATGGGCGAGGTGGTCAGGCACCTTTACAATAAGCCTTATCGGGGAGAAATCATCATCGACGATACATTAAAGAGCGCCATTGACGCATATTATGAACAGTACGGCGCAGAAGAATAAGGAGGCAGTCTATGAATGAAAAGGTGTATAAGACCATGAAGCATGCGGGAGGCTTTTCCGTCGCCATGGGGATTGTCATCATCGTGGCGGGGCTGGTGGTCGGCATCGGCAGCATCGTAAGCGGCGCTTTTTTGCTGAAGCGGAAATCAGACATTACGTTTTGACGGGGATGGGTGGGAGTGAAGACTCGAATTAAGACGGAGACCATCCGGAGGGCCGGCTGGATGCTCTTTGGCTGTTATCTGGCCGGGCTTGTCTATTTTATGTTTTTTGCCGAGTCCCTGGGGCGGACGGAGGTTTCCGACGGCTACCGGTACAATCTGGAGCCGTTTCTGGAGATCCGGCGGTGTATCCGCTACTGGGACGTGCTGGGCCCTTTGAATGCGGGAATGAACCTGTTTGGGAACGTGGCGGCGTTTATGCCCTTCGGGTTTATTCTGCCCATGCTGCGGTTTTCCAACCGGAAGTGGTACGTGATCCTGATCTGGAGCTTCCTTTGCAGCCTCTGCATCGAGACGCTGCAGCTTTTTTCCATGCGGGGAAGCTTTGACGTGGATGACCTGATGCTAAACACCCTGGGCGGGCTCCTTGGGTACTTTTGCTTCCTGGCGGCGGTCTTTTTTCGCTGGCGGCGCCTTTCCGGGAGGTCCGGAGAGACAGGGAAGCGGTAATGCGGCTTTTCGGGACGGCGGATTGAGGAGATTTTACGTTGAACAGAAAGAGAATGAAGCTTTTTAGAATGAAATTTTCAGTGGCGGGGATGGCTTCGGTGCTGATTTTTGTCGGTTCTGTCCTGATCCTGCTGGCGGCTTTCTGGATCGCCTTCCGGAGCTACGGGCACGGGGAATCGAATATTGCGGCGCTGGGGTTTCTGGCCCTGTTTTTTAATATTCTTGGGATTTTCCTTCCCCTACACGACATGAAGCGGAGGGGGAACGAGGAAGGGATCCCGGTCCTCTCCAGGGTCGCCATTATTTTGAATGCGCTGGTGATCGCCGGGATTCTTGGCATTTATATTTTGGGCATCGCAGCCTGAAGCCGGGAGGGAGGAAATATGGAGTCAGAAGCGAAGGCAGGAGCAAAGGGAGCCGGGGCAGAGCCGGAGCGGCAGGAAGGAACGGAGGAGTGGGAGAGCGGGGCGGCAGTGCGTCTGGAAAAACAGCTTCGCTTTCTTCTGGAAGCAGATAAGAGCAAGCAGGTATTCCGGCAGACCTATCTTTCCGACGGAAGCCGGAAGGAGAATGATGCGGAGCATTCCTGGCATCTGGCGCTGATGTGCGCATTGCTTGGGGAGTATGCCAACGAGCCGGTCGACCGGTTCCGGACCATGACCATGGTGCTGATCCATGATATTATCGAGATCGACGCCGGGGACACCTATGCTTACGACGAGGCGGGCAATGCCACGAAGCGGGAGCGGGAGGTGAAGGCGGCAGAGCGGATCTTTTCTCTTCTTCCGGCGGACCAGGCGGCTTTTTTCCGGGAGCTTTGGGAGGAATTTGAGGCCGGGGAGACGCCGGAGGCGAGGTTTGCCCTGTCCCTGGACCGGATCCAGCCGCTTCTTTTGAATGACGCCACGGAGGGGAGGGCCTGGAGGGAGCACGGGATCTGCGTCTCCCAGGTTTTAAAACGGAACGAGAGGACTGCGGAGGGTTCCCGGCGGCTCTGGGAGCATGCGGCGGGCCTGGTTGAAAAAAATGCGGAGCTTGGAAGACTCCGGGACGACAGATAAGGAGGAGTTCAGATGGGAGACAATTTTAACCTGCTTTGGAGTGTTTTGATGGCGGCGATCTTTGCCTTTGGGGCATTCCAGACCTGGAACGGCAAGACGGATTTCGTGGGAAAGAACGTGGAGAATATCAAGCCGGAGCTTCGGACGGCTTACTGTAAGGAGATGAGCGTGCCCATGTTCGTACTGGCGGGGGTGGAGGTGATCGATGTGATCCTGCAGCTCACCATTGACTTTGGGACATGGTCTCTGATGCTGCTGGGCGGAGGGATCCTGATCGGGATCACCTGGATCGTCATGATCCAGAGAAAGTATAATAAAATGTAGGAATACAGGGGAGTGGAAAAATTGGAGCGTTCAATTTTAGAAGAGCGGTACGGACTCTCGATGGACCGGATCCGGGAGCTTTCGGAGGAATGCGGAGGGACCCTGACACTCCGGAGGGAAGCGGCGGCGTTTTTTAAAGAGCAGGCCGCTTTCCTCCTTTTTCTGGACGAGGTGCGGGGAGCCCTTGCGAGGGAAAAGCAGGACGGCCTCCCTTCCATGGAGGTCTTAAAGGAACGGAACAGACGGCTTTATGAGGATATTTCCGGCGCGGCTTATGAGAAAAGCTTTGCCAATCCGGCTTACGGAGCAGGGCTTTTGGGGGAAGAGGCCGGCCGGATGCTTGCGTTCCTGGCGGCGGAGCTTCGGGGCGGGATCGTTTACGTTTATGAGGAACGGATGGAGGAGTGGGTCCCCTGCCTGGAGGTCTTTATCGAGGTCTACAATCTGTTTGAGGCGGAGCAGGCGGGAGAGCTTACGGAAGAAGTCCTTCTTTCAGAAATCAGGGAGGCCCTGTATTATTATGTGAGTGATTATTGTGACGTGACCGTGGCCAGGCGGGTCCGGGAGCAGGTGGATCCGTCTCTGGATTTTGCGGTGCGCATCGTTATGGACAGCGACCTGTCGGATTTGCGTTATCTCTACCGGTTCGGCGAGTACGTTACGGAAAACGAGAGGCGGACTGCAGAATTTCTAAACAGCCTTCCGGAGGAAATGGCTGCCCGCATGGCTTCTGTTTTCACGGAAGGGTACCGCCGGGGCTTTGAACTGGCCGGGATTGATTTGAAAAAGAAGAAAACCGCGGAGCTCCGTTACTGTGTGGGCTTTGAACGGATCCTTCGGAAGGTGATCGGCCAGCTTGGAGCCATGGGCCTTTCTCCGGTCCTTTTCCGGGCGGCCGCAGGAGCGGCCAACAAAAGGCAGCACCTGAAGATCGGGTACTGCGGAGCCTGTGCCAGCCGGCAGTACGAGTATGACCATCGATTTGACAATGCCCTGTTTCTGGACAGGGCCTTTAAGGAGAGGAAGCTTTCCGTCATGCGGGTGGCTTACGAGGAATATAAGGAGCTGGCGGCGGTTTATGCCGGGCCGGCAGTCATGGAGACCTTCGGGGAGGAGCCGTTTCCTTATGTTAACAAGCCGGAAGCGTATCAGTTAAGCGAAAAGCAGAAGCGGCTTTCGGTGGAGCTTTCTTCTCAGTCTGCGGAGCTTGTGAACCAGTATATCCGGGGGGAAGAGCGGAGCTTTGCCATTATTTCCTGGCCCACGCCGGAGATCGGGGCGGATTTCGCAGAAATCTTCCGGGAGACCATTCGGATCAACACCCTGGATTATGAGGAATACAAGGCCATCCAGGGCGCACTGATCGATGCGCTGGACGAGGGGGAATTCGTGGAGATTACCGGGACGAACGGAAACCGGACCAGCCTCCGGGTGGCCCTTCCTGCTCTTTCAGACCGGGAACGGGAAACGAATTTTGAAAATTGTCTGGCGGACGTAAACATTCCTCTGGGCGAGGTCTTTACTTCTCCCAGGCTTTCCGGGACGGAGGGTCTCCTCCATGTGTCTCAGATTTATCTGAACGAGGTGGAATACAAGGATTTGGAGCTTATGTTCCGGGACGGCATGACGGTTTCTGCATCTTGTAAAAATTATGGATCAGAGGAAGAGAACCGGAAGCTGGCCGCCGAGAGCCTGCTCTGCAATCACAAATCTCTTCCCCTGGGCGAGTTTGCCATCGGAACCAACACGGCTGCCTACGCCATGGCGAAGAAATACGGGATTATCAACCGTTTGAAAATCCTGATTATCGAGAAAATGGGGCCTCATTTTGCCATCGGGGACACCTGCTACAGCCACAGCGAAGATGTGAAGGTCTATAATCCCGACGGCAAGGAAATGACTGCCAGGGACAACGAGTGTTCCATCCGGAGAAAGGAGGACCCGGCGAAGGCTTATTTCAACTGCCATACGGACATTACCATCCCTTACGACGAGCTGGGCGAGATCGCCGTCCTTCGTCCCGACGGCCTCCGGATCCCTCTGATCGTAAACGGCCGTTTCGTCCTTCCCGGAACAGAGGCGCTCAATGAGAATTTGGCAGATCACTGAGACAGTAGAAATCCGGCGGCGGCTGAAACAAACCAATTGCCCGCATTTCGCATGACGGCAGAAAGAAAACAGCTTCCTTCCGGGAGCAGAATCATTTGAAACAGCGGTACGAAAGGACTTCTGGGCGTAAGCGCCGGAAGCCTTTTCGTACCGCTGTTTGTCCGTGCGCCGGATCAGGCATTTATCTGACAGGAGTCCCGTTTTTTCTTATATTCAATTCTGTATCATATTTTTGTCTCTATATTCTTGTAACGAATCCGATAGCTGCTTTCAGTATATTTTTCAAAAATCCAGTTCGGCCGGAGGGCTGTTTTTGTCGTGCAGAGTAATGTCTACACTACAAATGCTTTTTCAAAGCTGCAGGAAGGGGTACGGACCATGCATCAGGGCAGTGAAAAAAAACGATTGCTGATCTACGCCCATTACTATATCCCGGACACGGCGTCC
>CATJIW010000013.1 GCA_949740745.1 uncultured Lachnospiraceae bacterium
AGGCCGATCTCCTCCGCTCTGTATACCGGCATGTCAGTCACTACCGTTCCGGGAGAATTCTTTGCCAGCTTATAGGCTTCCTTCAGGCTGTTTACTTTCACCACGTTGTTGCCGTAAAAAGCGGCCTCGACGATCGCACGGGTCTTGGAAAATCCAACCTTGCCCTTGCCGATCTCAGAAACAGGATAATTTGCTTTTGTCGCCATTTCTTTGTTTCCTCCTTTAGAAAATTAAGTGAAATCAAAATCTGCTTTATTATCTCATTTTCCCATAAAAAAGTCAATGCATATTTCGTCTAAAAAATATCAATTTCTATTATTTAACCACGATGTTGATAATCCTGCCCGGCACGTAAATTTCCTTTACGACGGTGCCTGCAAGCCGGTCTCCAAGGGCTTCTTTTCCTTTCGCCAGGGCAGCCTCCTTATCAATGCCGACCGGAAGGGTCACGACGCATCTGGTCTTCCCGTTCACCTGGACGGCGATCTCCTTCTCGTCATCGGCCATTTTCGCCTTATCGTACTCCGGCCATGCATTGTCCACGAACACGCTGGTCTCATGGCCAAGCTCGCTCCACAGCTCCTCACAGATATGGGGGGCAAAGGGCGCCAGCAGGGTGACTGCCGCCTCCAGGGTCTCTTTGTCCATCCCTCCGTTTTTCCTGGCCAGCTCCAGCATTTTGTTGTTATACTCCATGAAGCCGCTGACCACCGTATTCAGGCTGAAGCTTTCCAGACGGGTGGTAATGTCGCAGATCATCTTATGGCGGAGCTTCTCCGTTTCCTTCGTCGGGGCCGCGTCCGAATCCTTATTATCCATGACCAGGCTCCAGAACCGGTTCAAGAATCGGTTCACGCCCTCGATCCCTCTCTCGTCCCACTCGGAATCCAGCTCCGGCGGCCCCACGAAGAGCTCATACATCCGGAGGGAATCACAGCCGTAATCCCGCACCAGATCGTCGGGGGAGACCACGTTGCCCTTGGACTTGCTCATCTTAATGCCGTTCTTTCCGGTGATCATTCCCTGATTGAACAGCTTGGTGAAGGGCTCGTCAAAGCCCACTGCGCCGATGTCATAAAGGAACTTGGTATAAAACCTGGAATAGAGCAGATGCAGCACCGCATGCTCCACGCCGCCGATGTACATATCCACCGGCAGATATTTGTCGGCCCTCTCTTTGGAAACCAGCTCCCTGTCGTTCTTATTATCCACGTAGCGGAGGAAATACCAGGAGGAGCCTGCCCACTGGGGCATGGTGTTGGTTTCCCGCTTCGCCGGACGGCCGCAGGCCGGACAGGTGGTGTTAACCCACTCATCGATGGCCGCAAGGGGCGATTCCCCCGTTCCCGTAGGCTGATAGGATTTCACATCGGGCAGAAGCAGGGGAAGCTCCTCCTCCGGCACCGGCACACAGCCGCAGTGGCTGCAGTGGACAATGGGAATGGGCTCGCCCCAGTAGCGCTGTCTGGAAAACACCCAGTCGCGGAGCTTATACTGGACGGTTTTCTTTCCCAGTCCCCGTTTTTCCATAATGTCCGGCACCTTCGCCTTGGCCTCCTCGGAGGGCATGCCGTTAAATTCGTCGGAATTGATCATAATGCCGGGATTCACGTAAGCCTCTTTCAGGTCCGGATTCTCTTTTCCGTCGGGAGAAATGACCTGTACGATCGGGATTTTAAATTTCGTGGCAAACTCAAAGTCTCTCTCGTCGTGGGCCGGCACGCACATGATGGCCCCGGTCCCGTAATCTGCCAGGACGTAATCGGACAGCCAGATGGGCACCTTTTTGCCGTTGACCGGATTGACGGCATAGCTTCCGGTAAATACACCCGTCTTTTCCTTATCCTGCAGACGGTCCACGTTGGACTTCATGGACGCCTGATAAATATAATCGTCCACCGCCTGCTTCTGCTCTGCGGAGGCAAGGCCGGCCGCCATGGCATGCTCCGGAGCCAGCACCATGAAGGTGGCGCCGTAAAGGGTATCCGGGCGGGTCGTGTAAACCTTGATCGCCTCGTCTTTCCCGTCCACCTTAAAATCAATTTCCGCACCATAGGATTTTCCGATCCAGTCGGTCTGCATCTTCTTTACTTTTTCCGGCCAGTCTAACTTATCCAGATCAGAAAGCAGTCTTTCGGCATAGGCCGTGATCTTAAGCATCCACTGTTTTAAATTCTTCTTGGTCACCGGGGCGCCGCACCGCTCGCAGCTTCCGTTGACCACCTCCTCGTTGGCCAGGCCCGTCTTGCAGGAAGGGCACCAGTTGATGGGCATTTCCTTCTCGTAAGCCAGCCCCGCTTTAAACATCTTCACGAAGATCCACTGGGTCCATTTGTAAAAAGCCGGATCGGTGGTGTTCACCTCCATATCCCAGTCATATACGGCTGCAATCTGCCTGATCTGCTCCCGGATGCGGTTCACGTTGTCCTCCGTGGATTTGGCCGGATGCTCTCCCATTTTGATCGCATAGTTTTCCGCCGGAAGGCCAAAGGCGTCCCAGCCCATGGGATGGATCAGGTAATACCCCTTCATCATCTTATAGCGGCTCCATACGTCGGAGATCACGTAGCCTCTCCAGTGCCCCACATGAAGGCCGTTTCCTGAAGGATAGGGAAACATATCCAGGCAGTAATACTTCGGTTTTTTTCCGTCGTCCACGTTGACGGGGGATTCCTCCCATTTCTTCGTCCATTTTTTTTCAATTTCCTTATGGTTATAAGGGATTGCCATGATCAGTCTGTCCTTTCTTAGTTAATAAATAAAAATAAATAAAGCCCGCCGTCTCCATAGAGACGAAGGGCCTGTTCGCGGTACCACTCTACTTCGCAGCTTACACTGCGCACTCATCGTTTCTGTAACGGGAAAACCCGCCGTCTCCTACTGAAAATCCCGTTTTGTCCATGGCCTGCATCCACGGCACAAAGCGGCATCCGTTGGGATCCGGAGCTCCAAGACCAGTTCAGACTCTCTCCGGCGCCGCCTCGCACCTGCCGGCAGCTCTCTGAAGCCTTAAAAAGCCCTACTTCTTCTCTTCTTCACCTTTCTCATATGGAAATATCTTATCTCAGGGGATTTCGTTTGTCAAGACGGCATTTGGATAATTTCTTACCGAATACCTGGCCGTCCGGCTGCTATTTCCCCCAACAGGCCTCCAAAAAGGAAAAAATCTCACCGGCCTTTGGCGGGCACCCCTTTAAAGAACGACGGCAGCAGCCGCTGCAGCGTCCGATCCCGATCTCTCCTTCTTTTTTCTGCCAGCCCTGCCCGATGGCAATGGGGTGTTTCAAAAGCCGCTTCTCCAGAAGGCCCGCCTCGTCCATCCGGTTCAGGGCGTGAATCAAAGAGCCATAGCAGGCGCTGCAGGCATCATCTGCCAGCACATATCGAGAAAGCTTCTCCACCCGCCTGGCCGGCCTTCCGGAAGGAACGGCGGACACAGGCTCGTTTAAAGCATGGAGCTTCGCCTGAGATAAATCGGAGGAGCCCACCCCCAGAGCCTCGGCCATCCCGATATAAGGAACCTCAGATACGGAAAAGCCCATGGTGTCACAGACAAAAGCGTCGCAGAGCACCGGGTCGGCAAAGCCCAGGATCCGGTCCATGGGAACGGGATTCCCTCCCTCTTCAAAATCCAGGTCACCGCAGATATTGTCCACCAGGATAAAATCATTTTTCGCCACCGTATTTAAATGGGCGATGGGCTTATGGAGCCCCAGCGTATGGAACCTGCGTTTTTCGCTGTTTGGAATCACGCCCTTGTTGTTCTTTAAGGCACAGGTCACCGTCGTCTGGCAATGGCCCTTCAGCACCGGCACATTGATCATAAAATCCACAGAAAGTGCGGCGTCGCAGACCTTGATCTTCATCCCGGAAGCGTCATATTCCCGGAAGCCGTCCTTCTGGAGATCCACAAAAGGAACCTGATACCGCTTAAGGACCTGATCATAGCCCGCCGCCCGTAAAGAACGCATCGTATCTGCCCCCACCCAAGAGCCCTCCATAACCGTGATCCGGGAAAACCCCTGCTCCTGCAGATACGCAAGAAGCCCAGCCACAACCTCGCCGTGGGTCGTCGCCCCCTGGGACGGCGCACTGGCCGCCACCAGGTTCGGCTTGATCCCGACAGAAGCATCCCGCTCTCCGATCATATCCGAAAGCCCCGCCTCCGAAAGAAGCCGTTTCGTCATCTCAAAATAATCCGTCCCATGAATCAGATAGATCTCGTTTTTCTCCATCCGCTTTCCCCTTCCTTCCGTCACTGAAAAACCATTTACTCCTCCAGCCGCCTCATAAGCCTCCGGATCCTTTTTTCGGAAAGCTTTTTCTTCCTTCCCCTGACCACCACCGTCAGGTTTTCCGGGCGGAAAATCTCCCCGGCCATCCGGGCCATATCCGATTCTTTCACCCTTCCGTATGCCTGCTTTTTGGCCTCAAGATCCGGATAATCCTCTTCCATGATATGGCAGTCATAAGCCCGGTTCCAGTTAAAGTCCTCGGCGTCGTCCATGGCCATGTCGCCGTTATCCAGATAAATGGCCCGGACATACTCCAGGTTTCCTCCGTCCCTTTTCAGCCGGCAGAAAATATCCATGGTCTTTGCAAAAGCCTTGTAAAGCTTATCCTCTGCCACTTCATAATTTAACTGCAGGCTTCCGATGTTCTGATACCGCTCAAACTGATCCCCATAGCTGTAAATATAACCCGTCTTTTCCGAAAGCTCCTGATAGACCGGACAGTAATCCCCCGTAAAAAGCATGTTGTAAAAAAGATTCAGCATGGCGCCGCTGTACCGGTCCGCCTCTACGTCAAAGGAAAAGGAGACCTCTGTGCTGCTTCCTTCTGCCAGGACCGGCCTTCCCGTCCGCTTAAAAAAGCAGTCCGGGACCGGGGCCAGATTCCGCCGCTCTCCGGTTCTGTCAAAAAACGCTGCCTGCTCCAGTTTCTGCAGGAAAAAAGCCGTATCCTCCTCCCGGCAGTTTCCCGTCAGATAAAAAAACAGATTTTTTCCATCAAAAAAAGTCCGGCGAAACTCTGCCAGCTCTTCCTTTCCCATCTGCTTCAGCCGCTTTTTCTTCCCGGCGATCGTCCTCGTCAAAGAAGTCCCCTTCCAGACCGCCCGCTCCGTCCTGGCCTCCAGAGACTTTTTCTTGTCATACTCCCGGATTTCCGCCAGGATCCGCTTCCGCTCCGTGTCGATCTCCTCCTCCGAAAGCGCCAGAGGCTCCAGAAGCCTCAAAAAAATCCGGGCAGCCTCCCGGAAATGGACAGAGGATCCGCTGATTGAAAAATGGACAAACTCCTTGTAGGTGGCCCCGTTCAGGGAAAGCCCAAGCCGGTCCAGCGTCTGATACAGCTCTCCTTCCATAAGATGATTCACATTCCGGATCACCACATGCTCGAAAAAATGAGTGATCCCGTTTTCCCTCTTCTTCTCATACATGGAGCCCGCCTTCACATAGAGACAGAGGCAGAAGCTGTGCAGATGAGGATTAAGATAAGAATAGACAGGAATCCCCGCCTTCGTTTTAAATGATCGCTCCATATATTCTCCATACACGGAAGAAAACCGGATGGTTTCGTCCTCGAAAGCATCCGGTTCTCTTCCTGACTCATTGCTTATACAGGGTAACTTCCGTCTTTCGCAAGAGTAGGGTCTACCTTGGTTTTCTGCGCCTCTCTGTACTTGAAGAAATCCACGGCCACCTGAGGGAAGAGTGCATAGGAGAGAACATCCTCGTCCTGCTCCTTCCACTGGGCCATCTCCTTCTCATACTGGGCAAGCTTCGGCTCCAGCTTGTCGGCAGGACGGCAGGTGATCCGCTCCGCATTGCCGATACATTTTTTGATCACGTCGGGATTCATGGGCTTTACCGTCTGGCCGAACTCCCCGCGGAGCAGCTTCTTGGACTCGTTGGTCACCATCTTATAGCGTTCGCCCATCAGCACGTTGAACACGGCCTGAGTTCCCACGATCTGGCTGGAAGGCGTAACCAGCGGCGGCTCGCCAAAGTCCTTTCTTACCCTCGGAACCTCTTCCAGCACGGCCTGGAACTTATCCTCTGCGCCCTGGTCCTTCAGCTGGGACAGCAGGTTGGAAAGCATGCCGCCGGGCACCTGGTAAAGCAGCGTCTTGATGTTGACACCCAGCACCTTCGGATTCAGAAGGCCGCTCTTAAGAGATTCCTCGCGGATGGGTGCGAAGTACTCTGCGATCTCGGAAAGAGCCGTGATATCAAGGCCCGTATCATAAGGCGTGCCCTTGAAGGCTTCTACCATAACTTCCGTAGCCGGCTGGCTGGTGCCAAGGGCCAGAGGCGACATGGCCGTGTCGATGATGTCGCAGCCTGCCTCGACCGCCTTCATATAAGTCATGGAAGCGACGCCGGAGGTATAATGGGTGTGCAGGTCGATGGGCAGAGTCGTGGCGGATTTAAGCGCCTGGACAAGCTCCGTGGCCTTGGCGGGAACCAGAAGGCCCGCCATGTCCTTGATACAAATGGAATGGGCGCCCATGTCCTCGATCTTCTTTGCGATATCCATCCAGTAATCCA
>CATJIW010000014.1 GCA_949740745.1 uncultured Lachnospiraceae bacterium
CGGCCCGGTCCCTGCCGACGCAGGCGGCGGAAACCGGGAGGGTGACGGAAAGAGCCAGAAGGGCGGCAAGGACCCGGCGGCGGATAGGGGCTGCTGATTTCATGGGAGAACCTCCTGTGCGTTTATGTGTCGGCCATCTGCCGGATGATCCCGCAGCAGGTATAATGCTCCAGCGGGCAGGGCTCGATCGGAACCTGTTTTTCTGCGGCGAGCCTTATAAGAGGGGCGAGCCGGGGATCGTCCTGGCAGTGTTCGGCGATCAGTATCTTCCAGGGGATCCGGCGCAGCAGGACTCTCGTGGCTTCTCCGATCCCCGGCTTGATGAGATTGAGGTCATTTATGCCGAATGCCTTTCCGATTTTCAGGACCTCGTCGATGCCGTTTCCTTCCGGAGGTCTTTCGTCTCTCCGGTTTTCCATGGCAAATTCCTTTTCTATGGCATGGATAAAGGCATAGGACAGATCGGACGCCTTTAGCTCTTCATAGTAAACGGCGCCGTGAAAATCCTGCCTGCCGATGAGGTCGTCCCGGAGGAACGTGCGGCTTATAAGCCCCGATACCGTGCTGTTCAGGCAGGAGCTTGGGATCAGGAGGTCCTCGTGGGTGCCGCAGAGAGTAGTTGCATTGGCGGGATCTGCCAGTACTGCGAGCTCGGAGGATACGCCCTCCCAGGCCGCTGCCGCCTTTTTCAGTTCATTCAGGATGGCGCCCTTTCCGATCCACCCGTCGACAAATAAAAGGCTTTGGGGGCTGTGGCGGGCGGTCAGATAATCCATGGCGTTCCCGTCGATCCCTCTGCCCCGGATGATGGAAATGGAGTAATGGGGGACGTCCAGGCGGTACTTTTTCTTAAGATATCGTTTGAGCAGGATCCCGGCGGGAATCCCGGCCCTCGCAAGAGAAACGAGCACCACGTCTCTCCCCCGCTGCTTGAAGATCCTGTCGGCAAGGACGCCGACTGCGTTGGCGACCGGGCCCGCATAGTTTTTCAGGGCGTCATGATATGCCTGCAGGTAGGCTTCGGTGGGGACGTATTCGACCGGAAGCATTTCGCTGTAGTGCTTTCCCGACTGGATCAGCTTTTCTCGTTCTTCGGCAGGCTGCGGCGCAACCATTCCGGTGATATCCTTCAGGAGAAGGATCACGTCTTCCCTGGAATATGAAGTTCTCAACAATCAGCACCACCTTATCAGCGTAATAGAGTCATTCCTGGAGCCAAGGGCGTTCACCAGGGAATTTATGCCTTCTGTTTCCCCCTCCGGCGCATCCGTCACGATAAAAACCCTGTCAAAGAAGCCGATGTCATATAAGAAGGTTTTCCGTTCACGGTCATACAGGCTTTTGAGCTCATACCTGTCATGGAAGGGATAGTCCGCCTCCGGACTGGCGGCGATGGGGCTTCTGGTGGTGGAATGACAGAGGACCGTATTGCCTGCCTCCTCAAGCCTTTTGCCGACCAGCAGTGCCGGATACATGAATTCCTCCGTGCCGACGACGAGGAGCCTCCGGCCGGAGACGGTCCCGATCCTTTGGCGGACGGCGTCCCACAGGGCCTGGCAGGCTTTTTCGTAGGCAGAGGCGTTGGTCAGCCTCCGGGCATCCATTCTGCCCCGGACCATAAGGACGGGGAACGGTCCGGCGTCCCCTGTCATACAGCCGTGGTAATTTCCCGTGCCGGAAAAAAGGGCGGCTCTGTCCGGATAAGCGCTGTGGTCTGTTTTTACCAGATAATGGAGCCGGATCCCCTGCTCCCTGCAGGCGAGGAGATTTTCTTCCGGCATCCCGTTTAAGATCGACGCAGCGGAGAAAGCCGGCCCTTTGGGATACGTCCGCCGGAGGACGGAAACGATATTGAGGATCGTCTTTCCGGTGGTGATCTCGTCTTCAATAAAAATAATTCGGTCCGTCTGCGGCATAATCCTGTCCAAATCGGTTTTTACCAGCTTCTGTTCTGTAGCATGGCTGTGCTCTTCCGAAAAAAACAGATATTCCGCATCAGGGACCGTCTCTCTTGTCGTCTGGATGTAGGCCGTTCCCAGGACGATGGCAGCCTGTGCGCCGATGGCCGTGGCGGTTTCTGCAAATCCGACCAGCAAAAGCCGCTCTCCCGGATATTCTCTGCGAAAGGTATCCGCCAGAGCGGTAAACAGGCCAAGCGCCGCAGAAGGGCTGACCGGGATATGCTTCCCCTGCAGGGGATCGGCCACCAGATAGGGCCGTTTCAGGTTATGTTCTCTTTTGGCGATCCGGACCAGATCCTGTTCCGTATACTTCATGCGTCCTTCTCCGTTTCAGCTTTTTGTGCCGAAGGCTTCTGCCAGATAAACCGTCTGCCTGGCCCAGCGGCTGTGGGTCTTATATTCATTCATCCGTTCCCCGGACAGGCTGCCGGAGACGAAGGTGTCGGAGTCCGGGTCCCAGCTCAAGATCGACCGGGCGTCCCCAAGATCCTTTTCGGATACCCGGCAGGCTTCGTTTACAACCGGGATCTGGCTGGGATGGATAACGGTTTTTCCGATGAACCCGCACAGACGGTCGTCACGGATCTCCTGCTTTAACCCCTGCTCCCAGCCGGGGCCGGAATAATATTCCCATACGGGGCCGGAGACCACGTAGTCCGTCCCGTATACGGTGATGATGTCCGAAAGGATATCGGATACCGGCCGGATCTGGTGGATGGATTCGTCGGGATGCCTTCGGATACCGAACGCATGGCACAGGTCGCTGCCGCCGACCCGGATGTTCAGGACAAGCGTTTCCACCGCCGAAAGGACATCTTTCAGGCGGTAGAGCAGCTCCTGCCTCGTCCTGAGATCCAGGAGGGAGGAGTCCTCGTAGATCGGCATCATATAAAGCGGCTTTTGCGACAGCTCGTTGGCCCGGATCACAGCCCGGATATAGCTTTGGGCGTTGCCGGCGGCAAATTTCGGCATAATGAAGCCGGTAATGATCTCCAGACTCCGGCCGAGGGCTTCGGTCAGGCGCAGGATCTGGCCGGGATTGCGGACCCGGATAAAAATCTTCGGCAGGAAAAAGGGCCGCGCCTGACGGCTGCGGCAGATCCTGTTTACAGAGTCGATCAGCAGGTTCTCCGCCTGGGTGACGAACCGGTCGCCGACCGTGTCCTCCAGACAGAGCGCCAGTGAATATTTCGTGCCGAACCGCTCTGAGATAACGGAATCCGCAATGGTTTTTTTTGTGGCCGGGCAGTAGAGCAGGGCGCCGACGCCGTAATATAGAACGTTGTTTTTCAATGGATAACCGGTCCTTCCCTGGATTTTGCATATGCGGAAAGCTGCGCACCAAATCATTATAGCACATGTAAATAGAAATGGAAAATAGAAAATCAATGTGATAAAATGATACTGCGATGATATTACGGCAGACGACAAATAATGCTTCGGCTCTGCCGGTATCCGGAAACAAAAAGGGTGGGATGGGCGATGGACGTTAACGTTACATACAGGCATAATGCCATGGATATCACTTCGCTGGACGCATTTTTCAGTATCCGGGGCGGCTTCCATGAGCAGATCAGAGAGGTCTGTTTTGTCAGGGCTCTGGGAGAATGCGCCGGTTTTGCGGAGAAGCTGGGAGAGATCGACAGGCGGATGGGGAAGGAAAGCCTGGCGGGGAGGCTTGTCTATGCCCGGATCGGCGGGCTTCCGAATATAAGCGGGGAGGATAAGGTCAGGATCTATGCGGAGGCTTATGACCGGTGGGCACGTGAGCAGGTCTTTACGCTGCCGCATATAAAACAGAACCCTCTGCTGGGGAAGGCCGTATCCGGAGCCCTTGTAAAAACGGAGGGCATCTACCGGGAGGGAAAAGGGAATGCTTCCGGCTCGATGATAAGAAATTTCGGGATCAAGCTTCTTTTCTGGCTGGAAGAAAAGGCGTCTGCCTGCCTGGAGGGCTGGAAGGAAAATTCCTGCATCAAGGTCGTCCTGGAAAATATCGTAAAGGAGCAGGAGTATCTGTTCGGATATTTTCTTTCTCTGCTGGGCTGCGACGTCCTGCTTTTGCAGAACCGGCGGGACGCAGACATTCCGGAGGCCATGAAGCGGCTCTCGAAGACCCTGGTTCTCGGCGCTTACGGGAACGGGAGTCTCCCTCTTTACGTTCCGCCGGTTCCGGAAGGGGGACGGGATGCAGCGCCGGCGGGAAGAGGCGGCAGGGCCCTCGAAAGCGGCAGGGCGGAAACGGCAGCCGCAGAGCGCGGGGCCGTGACGGTTATTCTCCCGGAGCGGGCCGGAAGGAGGAGGACGCAGACGGCGGGAAGGAACGGCCGTCCGAGCCTTCGTGAGAGCGGGGAAGGGAGGGAGCGGCGGGAGAAAACCTTTGAGGAGCTGGCCCGTATGGCTTCCTCCATCGTGATGATCACCGTCCATGACAGAGACGGTGAGGTGACAGGGACAGGTTCAGGCATTATGATCGGAAGGGACGGATATTTGCTGACCAATTATCATGTGATCGCCGGCGGAAGCTATTATTCCGTCAGGATTGAGGATGATGAGGAGAGCTATTCCACAGATGAGATTATCAAATATAATCATGCGCTGGATCTGGCCGTGATCCGGATCTGCCGGAGGCTGCTGCCGCTCCCTATATACAAAGGAAGGGAAAA
This sequence comes from uncultured Lachnospiraceae bacterium, assembly GCA_949740745.1. Classification (GTDB taxonomy): domain Bacteria; phylum Bacillota; class Clostridia; order Lachnospirales; family Lachnospiraceae; genus Lientehia. Next base: position 4,628 of record CATJIW010000014.1, read on the forward strand.
GCTGGCAAGGGGACAGCGGGTGGTTGCGATCGGAAGCCCTCTGGGGCTGTTTAATTCCGTGTCCGACGGCATTATCTCAGGCTTTCGGAACATCAGGGATACGGACATGATCCAGTTTACGGCGCCCATATCGCCGGGCAGCTCCGGAGGCGCGGTGTTAAACATGTACGGAGAGGTGATCGGCATCAGTACGGCCGGGATTGATAACGGGCAGAATATCAATCTGGCGGTGGGGTATGAAAGCATCCGGATGTTCGCAGGGGGATTTTTTACATAGTTTGCGGCCGTCCCGGCCGCTCCGTCTTGAAATATAAGGGGGAATATGGTACACTTTTCTTTAAGAATCGACCGGCGTTTGCGAAACACGGGGGTGTCGGAATATTCTGGCAGCATGTCCGTCCGGAGCCTGCTGCGCCAGGCGTTCCGGCAAGTATCTTACGCACATAGCGGGAGGCACGGCCGGCTTCTGTCCGGGCTTTGCGGTAAACAAAAACAGGATAAACAGGTATTGAAGGTGAGAATGGGCTATGTCAGAACGCAGGAGGATCCGGAGCCTGGATGACTATTTTTTGGAATTAAACGGCAGGCAGGATCAGGGGGTATATTTTTACCGGATCAACGGATACTCGGAAGAGATCCGGAGGTTTATCAAACGGTATTACGACGCGGCAAGGAAAAGCGGGGCCGTAATCGAAGGGAAGATCCCCAATCCCGACGAGAAGAATCTTGCCTATTACGGCGAGATCATGGGAATGGATTTTAGGCTGGAGCCGGATTTTTTTACCGGGAGCCTGAAGAAGTGGCTGCCCCGGATGGACGGGCGCCAGAGACAGAGCGTGGCGGCTGCCGTTTATGATTCTCTTGTTTCCATGCAGAAGGCCGGGAAGACGGAGAATATGCTGAAAAATGCCTATATTAAATTTATGTGCTGGCTGTATTATAAATTTGAACGGGTCGTCAGCCGCCTGGGGGCGGATCAGGTCCCGAAGATCCTTTATGAGGGGACTGTCAGCAGTTACGAGCTGATGCTGATCTCGATTCTGTCCGGCGCCGGCTGCGACGTGGTCCTTTTGCAGTACGGAGGGGATCAGGGCTACCGGAAGCTGGATCCCGGATCGGCCCTTTCCGATGAGCTTAAAACCGACGGAATGCAGGCGTTTCCTCCGGGCTTTTGCCTGAAACAGATCCGGGAGGAGCTTCAGGAGGAAGCGGATCAGGAACGGCTTTACGGGGCGCGCCCGTCCGTCGGAAACTGTACCAATGCCTGGATCAGCGGGAAGGGGCTGGACGATATCCGAACGGAGCCTTCGGTCCGGGGGAGTGGTCCTGGGTTCTTTTACAACTGCTTTCTGAGGATCAACGGGGCGGAGGACAGGCTGACCTATGCCGGCGCCCTGATCCGCCTGCGGCAGGAGTTAAAGAGCGCCGGCCGGCGGGGGGTTGTTGTAAACGGGGAGATCCCCAGGCCGGCCCCGGAGGAGATCGCAGGCGTTAAACGGGGAAATTATACCAGAAAGGATCAGATGATCCGGGATCTGGCAGGCAATATCCGGTTTGTTTCGGATCCGGAGCTGCAAAGGCTCCTGAACCGGGCCTTTGTGGACGTGATGCTGGCGGAGGACGACAATTTAAACAGGCTGACCGGCCGGGCGGTGTATCTGCTGTGCTGGCTGAAGCGGTATCTGTCCGGGCTGTTTTCCGGATGGAGGATGCCGGAGGCGGGCTGCTTTATCCATATGGGCGGGTGCCGGAATAAAAACGAGGCCCTGTTCCTGCGGTTTCTCGCCAGGCTTCCCGTGGACGTGCTGATCCTGTGCCCGGACCTGAACGAGAAGTGCTGTCTGGAGGATCCGCTGCTTTACGAGGTGAATTATTCTGAAAGCCTGCCCATGGAGGGGTACCCGCAGGAGGATGCCCCGGTCCGGATGGGAACGGCCGCCTATCATGCGGAGCGGGATCTGGATGCGCTTATGTATCAGGATTCGGGCATGTACCGGAACCGGCAGTACGGAAAGGCCAATGTGATCAGCCTGCAGACCATGTATGAGGAGATCAGGCTTTTGTGGGATCAGGAGTTAAAGTACCGTCCCGGCTTTGACACTGTGGGAGGAGCCGTGAGCGTTCCGGTGATCTTTGCCAAGGTGTCCGGGGTGAAGGACGGGGCGGTGGGACCTTACTGGGCTTCCGTGAAGGAGCTGGCCACGGAGGACACTCTTGTGATAAGGAGCGCCCCCTACATACCGGAGGCGGCCCCCAATCCGATGAAGGCCTTTTCGGCAGGCTTTTTAAAAAACGGAAGGCTGCAGAGAGATAAGATAAAGAACCATCCGAATTATCCCTACGGCATTCTGCGGGAGGACATGCAGGATTTTATGCTGGACAAGCTTCAGATCATGATCGACCGGAAGCTGATCCGGGGGACGGGGGAGAACGGGACGGAGTACCTGGTAATCGCGCAGGTCCTGAACCTTCCGAAGAATATCGTCCGTATGATTCAGAAATTCGACTTTACCAGGAAAAACCCGAAGCTGATTTACATCAATGCGTCGGAACGGATCCTGTCCCTGGAGGACTCGATCCTGACTGCCTTTTTGAACCTGGCCGGTTTTGACATTCTGTTCTTTGTGCCCACGGGCTATCAGAGCATAGAGAAACATTTTAACGGAAGATTAATGGAAGAGCATCAGATCGGGGAGTATCTGTATGACCTGCAGGTTCCGGACATAAAGGGCCTTTCATTAAGCGGCGCGCGCACAACCTGGCGCGATAAAATTTTTAAGAGAGGGAATTGATATGGGACTTGACTTTGGCAGACCAACAACGGCGGCGGCGCCCGCAGCGGAGCTTCCCGGCACGAAGGACGAGATCGCCGTGGTAGAGCAGTATGACATCGTGGCGGACAGAGAGCAGATGAATGCGGAACTGGTGAATTCCGAGGAGGTGGACCGGATCGTCAGCACCATCGAGATCTACAATATGGACACGATCGTCTCCTTCGGGGCCGAGATCGCAGAAGAGATCTCGAAGGCATCCGACGTGGTGCTAAACGGCATGAACCTGTCTCAGCTTGACGATACCGGCGAGATGCTGAAAACGCTGGCAAAGATCATGGATCAGTTTGATATTGATGAGATCAAGGAAAATCCGGGGCTGTTCGGAAAGCTGTTCGGCAATCTGAAAAAGCAGCTGGACAAGATCCTGGCCAAATACCATACCATGGGCGGAGAGGTCGACAAGATTTATGTACAGCTGAAAGGCTACGAGGCGGAGATCAAACAGTCCAACAAAAAGCTGGCTGCGATGTTCGAGGCGAACGTCAACTATTACCATGAGCTTGTGAGGTACATCCTTGCCGGCGAGCAGGCGTGTAAGGAGATTGAGAACTATATCGCCCAGAGGCAGCAGGATCTGGAGACCAGCGGGGATCAGTCGATCCAGTTTGAACTGACCAGCCTGAACCAGGCCCTTATGATGATGGAGCAGAGGACTCAGGATCTGAGGATTGCGGAAAACGTGGCCATGCAGTCCATTCCCATGATCAAGACCATGGAATTCAGCAATTACAATCTGGTCCGGAAGATTAATTCCGCATTTATCGTCACGCTGCCTGTCTTTAAGCAGGCTCTTGCCCAGGCGATCCTTTTAAAGAGGCAGAAGCTCCAGGCAGAGTCCATGGCAGAGCTGGATAAGAAGACCAACGAGATGCTGATCCGGAATGCGCAGAATACGGTGGAGGTATCCAGGACGGCGGCCAGGCTGGCCTCCGGGAGCTCGATCCAGATCGAGACTCTTGAGAGCACCTGGAGGACGATCACGAGCGGGATCGAGGAGACGAGGCAGATCCAGGAGGATGCGAGAAAGAAGCGCATCGAGGATCAGGCCAGGCTGGAGGCGATCAAGGAGGACTTTAACAGGCAGTATCACATGCCTTCGGCAAAAAAATAAGCGGTTCGGAAATAACAATATAAATTTTCAAGGAGGGTACTAAGATGCCGATTAATTTATCAAAGGGGCAGAAGGTAGATCTGACAAAGGGGAATCCGGGACTTAAGAATATTATGGTAGGACTCGGCTGGGATGTGAACGCATTTGACTCCGGTGCGGATTTTGACCTGGACGCCGCCGCATTCATGCTGGGCGCCAACGGGAAATGCCCCACAGAGAAGGAATTTGTGTTCTATGGCAATCTGTCCCATGACAGCGGCTCGGTCCAGCACATGGGGGATAATCTTACCGGCGAGGGCGACGGGGATGACGAGCAGATCCTGGTAGACCTTTCCAAGGTTCCGGCCGGCGTGGAAAAGATCGCCTTTACTGTGACGATCTATGAGGCGGAGGCGAGGCATCAGAACTTCGGCCAGGTATCCAATTCCTATATCCGCCTGGTGGACGAGTCAAACGGCACGGAGCTGATCCGCTATGATCTGGGGGAGGATTTTTCCATCGAGACGGCAGTTGTCGTAGGGGAGCTTTATAAACATAACGGAGAATGGAAGTTCAATGCCATCGGCAGCGGGTTCCAGGGCGGCCTCGCAGCGCTTTGCGGCCACTATGGGATCCAGGTAGCATAGGAGGTGTCAGGATTATGCCGGTAAGCTTACAGAAGGGTCAGAAGGTCAGTCTGACAAAAGGAAATCCCGGCCTTACGAAGGTGATCGTGGGGCTTGGCTGGGACGTGAACGGATTTGATACGGGAGGGGATTTTGATCTGGATGCGGCTGCGTTTCTGCTTACGGACGCAGGACGGGTCTCGGATCAGAAGGATTTTGTCTTTTTCGGGAATCTGACGCATCCCTCCGGGGCGGTGAACCATCTGGGGGACAACCTGACGGGGGCCGGAGAGGGAGACGACGAACAGATCCGGATCGATCTTTCCGGGATCCCCGCCGGTATCACGAAGATCGCTTTTACCGTGACGATCTATGAGGCGGAGGCGAGACATCAGAATTTCGGCCAGGTCAGCAATGCGTTTGTGCGCATTTGCAATGAAGCGACCGGAGAAGAGATGCTGCGGTATGACTTGGGGGAGGATTTCTCCATCGAGACTGCCGTCGTGTTCGGAGAGCTTTATAAAAACGGCGGCGAATGGAAATTCAATGCCATCGGAAGCGGCTACCAGGGCGGCCTGGCGGCGCTTTGCAGCAATTACGGAGTGGAAGTGGGTTAGCCCGCAGCCGGTTTGGCGTTTCGGTTTCAGCCGGAGCGCAGAAAGATAACAGGAGAATAAAAATATGTCAGTCAGCTTACAAAAGGGACAGAAGGTCAGCCTGTCCAAGGAAAATGCCGGATTAAACAGGATCGTAGTGGGACTTGGGTGGGACGAGGTTCAGCAGAAGGTCCGTTTCTTTGCGCCGAAGCCCCAGGCCATCGACTGCGACGCCTCGGCACTTTTGTTAAAAAACGGAAAACTGGTGGATAATAAGGATGTGGTGTTTTTCGGCAACCTCCGCCATAAGTCCGGCACGGTGCAGCATATGGGAGATAATCTTACCGGCGCCGGTGAAGGGGACGACGAGCAGATCGTGATCGACCTGGCCTCTGTTCCCGCCGAGTACGACAAGATCGTGATCGTCGTGAACATTTATCAGGCGGTGCAGAGAAGGCAGCATTTCGGGCTGATCCAGAATGCGTTTATCCGTCTGGTCGATGCCAGGAACAATACGGAGATGTGCAAATATAACCTGACGGAGAATTATTCCGGCATGACGGCGATGATCTTCGGGGAGGTATACCGCCATAACGGCGAGTGGAAGTTCAACGCCATCGGCCAGGGGACCAACGATCCGGGCCTGGGAGAGCTTACCAGAAGATATATTTAGTCCTTTTAAAAAAGAGGAGCTGATCCGGTTCCTCTTTTTCCTGTATAATACAAAAGGAAAATACCGAAAAAACGAGGAGGTCATGCGTCAGGTATGATTGAAATGAACAAAGAAGAATTGATGAGAGGGCTTTCCGATCCTCAGGTTAATGACAGCAGGAACAGCTACGGGACCAATGCGCTGACAAAGCAGGAGGCGGAATCCTTATGGTCCATGTTTATCGGAGCCTTTGACGATATCTGGATCAAGGTACTGTGCGCGGCCCTGGTCTTAAAGATCGCACTTGCCGTCCTGGGGGCCTTCGTGCCCGCACTTGCCGATGGAAATGATATCGTGGAGATCGTGAGCATCCTCCTCGCCATTGCACTGGCCACCGGCTTCAGTACCCTTTCGGAATACCGCAACAGCTCCAGAAGCGAGGCGCTGCAGGAGGAATACAGCAAGACCTTTGCCAAGGTAATGCGGAACGGGAAGCTGGTAAGCATCCTTACCAGCGAGATCGTAAAGGGCGATACCATACTGGTACAGGCCGGGGATAAGGTCCCTGTGGACGGGCTTTTATTCGAGGGAAGCATCAAGGTTTCCCAGGCGGCCCTGAACGGTGAATCCAGAGATGAAAAAAAGACGGCCGTGACGACGGCGGAGGATGCGGAGTCCACAGATTACGGGTCTTCCGGCAAGGTGTTCATGGGGTCCGTGGTAACCTCCGGAGAGGGCTACATGACTGCCACGGTCATCGGAGACAAGTCGGAGCTTGGAAAAATCAACAAGGCGCTGACGGAGGACGACGGGGAAGAGGAGCGGAAGGATACCTCCAGCCTAAAGCTGGAGAGGGTTGCGGCCGGGATCGGAAAGCTGGGCGTCTCTGCCGCCGCCCTTGCGGGCGTGCTGCATGTGGCTCTGACGCTCCTTCGGGCGGACGGAGCGGTTACGGCCGTATCGGCGCTTCTGCTGATTGCGGAGGCTGTCATGCTCATGGCATCCATCGTGATCATGGCCGTGCCGGAGGGGCTGCCGATGATGAACAGCCTGGTCCAGTCCATGAACACGGAATCCATGTACAAAAAGAACATTCTGGTGAGCCATAAAGCGGCATTTTCCGATTCGGCCTATATGAATGTGCTGTTCAGCGACAAGACGGGGACGATCACGCAGGGCAATCTTTCTCTGGTGGAATTTATCACCGGCGACGGAAGGATCGTTGATTCCATTCAGAACAAAGAATTTATGAAGGCCATTACCTTAAATAATCTGGCAAAGGTATCGGAGGGAAAGGCCATTGGAAGCAACAACATGGACCGGGCCCTTCTGAGCTATGCCCTGAAAAACGGGTATGACGGTTCGGAGAACAATCTGAACCTGGTGGAAGAGGTCAGCGGCTTTGATTCCGAAAAGAAATGCGCAACGGCTGTGATGAGGGACGGCCTTGTTTACTGGAAGGGCGTCACGGAAGCCGTGATCGACCGGGTGACCCATTATGTGCTCCCGGACGGAGAGGAAAGGGAATTCACGGCGGAAGATAAAAAGGCGGTGAAGGAGCAGATGGCAGTCCAGGCCGGCCGGACCATGAAGCTTCTTTCCGTGGCAAAGCTCGACGGGCCCAGGACGCTTCTGATGGCGGTCCTGTGTCTGAGAGACGACGTCAGGACGGATGCGGTGGAGACGGTACGGATCCTGAACCATGCAGGGATCCAGGTAGTTATGGTGACCGGGGATGCGGAGGAGACCGCCGTGGCCATTGCGAAGGAGGCCGGGATCCTGAAGGACGGGAAGCAGGAGGTCGTCCTGACCCACGAGCGGCTGGAGGCCATGTCGGACGAGGAGCTTAAAGAAATCCTTCCAAAGCTCCGGGTTGTCAGCAGGGCCAAGCCTCTGGATAAAAAAAGGCTGGTATCGGTTTCCCAGCAGCTTGACCATGTATGCGGCATGACCGGGGACGGCGTCAATGACGCTCCCGCCCTGAAGCAGGCGGATATCGGGTTTGCGATGGGAGACGGTACGGCAGGCGCCCAGGAGGCCGGCGACGTGGTCATCCTCAACAACAGCCTGACCTCTATCAAGGACTGCGTCTTAAACAGCAGGACCATGACAAAGTCCGTGGGAAAATTCCTGATTTTCCAGCTTACGGTAAATATCAGCACCCTTTTGATGAATATCATTGCGCCTGTCCTGGGCTGGACGGAGCCCTTTTCCATCGTACAGATCCTCTGGATCAACCTGATTATGGATACCCTTGCCGCCATGGCCTTCGGAGGGGAGCCCATCCTTGACCGGTATATGAAGGATCCGCCGGTCAAAAGGACCGATAACATCCTGACCGGATATATGAAATCAGCCATCGGCACAAGCTCCGTGTTTATTACCCTGGGCTCGATCCTGATCCTTGAGGATATTGCGGGGATCACCGGCTTTGTCACGCCGGCCGGCTGCGCGGATCCGGAATTATATAAAAAGACTTTTATGTTCGCTTTCTTCATATACTCTATTATCTTTAACAGCTTAAACACCAGATCGGAGCGGTCAAACCTGTTTGAGCACATTGGAGAAAACAAGAAGTTCCTGCTGGTCATGGGCGCGGTCTTCGTGCTTCAGACAGTTATGATCCAGGTGGGCGGCACGGTGTTCAGTACCACCATGCTGGGTGCGAGGGCCCTGCTGGTATCCATGGCGCTTGGGCTCCTGATCATTCCCGTGGATCTTGTCAGAAAGGCGCTTATAAGGAAATGATCCGGCCGGGAGAAGAACGGGGCCGCAGCCGGCCGGCTGCCAAGGCGCAGGCCTGGGGAGGAGGAAGGATGACGGTTTTGCATCTGGATCTGGACAATACGCTCCTCTATTCCCACAGACATGAGATCGGGGAAAAGAAAAGGGCTGTGGAACGGTATCAGGGAAGGGAGATTTCGTTTATTACGGAAAAAACCTATGAGCTTTTAAAGGCCGTCAGGGAGCGGCTGCTGATCGTCCCCACGTCGACCAGAACCGTGGGCCAGTATCAGAGGATCGATCTGGGGACGGGGGTGTTTCCCTGTGCCCTTGTCTGTAACGGCGGGGTTTTATTGACTGACGGAAAGCGGGATCCCAAATGGTACCGGGATTCCCTTAAGGAGATTGCAGAGAGCAGGGAGGAGCTGGAGCGGGCGGAACGGCTTATGGAGCAGGAGCCTGGGCGAAGCTTTGAGCTTCGGTTTATAGAGGAGCTTTTCCTTTTCACCAAATTTGAAGAGCCGGAAGCGGCGGCGGCAGACCTGCGGGAAAAGCTGGATCCGTCCAAGGTTGACGTGTTCCGGAACGGGGCCAAGGTCTATGTGGTCCCGAAGAAGCTGAGCAAAGGCAATGCGGTCAGACGGTTTCGGGAATACATCGGTGCAGATACTGTGCTTGCGGCCGGAGACAGTGAGTTTGACCTTTCCATGCTGGCGGAGGCCGACCGGGGCCTGGCGCCCTGCGGCTTTGGAAGGCGTTTTGGAGCAGGCTTCCGGCTGAGCGAAGCCGGCGAGGGAGAGCTGCTTTCGGAATATGTGCTTTCGGAATGCCTGAAGCATGCGGGCGCAGGGAAGCCGGCGGCGGATATGGAGGTATGAGATATGAAGTTCAGTTTGTTTCACAATGACCGGAAAACCCGTAAGGATGAGCTGGTCCTGGGGCTTTTGATTCTTTTATGGCTGGCCTGCGGAGGGCTGCTGATCGCATTCAGACCTTCTTTTTTCTTTGTGGGGCCCTCTGTGACCGTGTGTCTCGGCGTGCTTCTGGTCATACTGGGAATCATGTTTGTTCCGGGGCTTATTTACCGGCTGATGACAAATGACAGGGCGGAGAGGCCAGAATAAAGGGGCCGGAATAAAGGGTCTGGAATAAAGAGGCCGGAAAAAAGCGGTCAAAATAAAAAGGTTAAAATAAAGAAGTTAAATAAAGAGATCAGAAGGAAGAGGTCAGAGGAAATGGCGGTAAAAACCTGCACGGCCTCTGGCAGAAGAGCTTACAGAAAGGGGAATCTGAGTAAATGAAAAAGAAGCTGAAAAAAATGGCGGCCGTTTTTCTTGCCTGCGGCCTGAGCCTGACCTGTGCGGCGGCCGTACAGGCGGAGGAAGCGGACGGGACCGTTCCCGTGCCTGAGATAAGGGAGGAGACAGAAGCGGCAGAAGCGTCTGAAGCAGCAGAAGTGTCTGAGGCGCCTTCCGGGACGGAGGCTTCCCAACCGGAGACTGAGACGGAGGCGGCGCCGTCCGCAGAAAGCGCAGAGCCGCAGCCTGCGGCCGCAGAACAAACAGAAGAGACGGCGGAAGCAATTCAGGAGGAGGCAGGATTTTCCGAGACCACGGAGCCTCTGCTTGAGGGAATGCCGGGACGGTCCCTGGATCCTGCAGAGGAAGCGGTGCAGGAAGAAATTCCCGTTTACGAAGCCGCTCTGCCCTGCCTGAAGGAGGAGTGGGAGGTCCTGCGTCTCACCAACAAGGAGCGGATGAAGAACGGCTTACAGCCCGTGTCCACCTATCCGGCCCTGCAGAATGCGTGCAATATCAGGAAACGGGAGCTTACGATTAAAATGGATCATGAACGGCCCGACGGAACGGCCTGCTTTACAGTATTCGGCGAGGCGAAGGTTGTATGCAATACGGCCGGGGAAAATATTGCAGGCGGCCAGAGGAGCCCTGCCGAGGTTGTGGCCGGCTGGATGAACAGTCCGGGTCACAGAAGGAATATCCTGGATGGGGAGTTCACTCATATGGGAGCCGGATATGTATGGGAGAACTCGTCACAGTTTATAACGAACTGGGTACAGCTTTTTGCCGGCACCTGCAGCCCGTCCAGGATCACGGTTCAAAATGCGTCCGGCGCAGTGAAAATGGTTCCCGGAGGCTCCGTGGATGATCTGGGGCTTATCCTGGAGGTGACCTGCCCCCACGGGACCGGTTACCTTCCTGTCATGGATGAAATGTGCAGCTATGACGCCGCCGGAGGCAACAAGGTACAGACCGTAGAGGTGTCTTATCAGGGGGCGAAGACCAGCTTTCAGGCGGACTTCGGCGCTGCCGTCGCATATCAGACCCATGTGCAGAGCATCGGCTGGCAGGGGCTTTGCTATAACGGGGACATGAGCGGGACGGAAGGCCAGTCCAAGCGTCTGGAGGCCATCCGGATCAGCCTGGCGGGCCAGGACGCAGGCGGAGACATCGAGTATCGGACCCACGTGCAGAGCAAGGGCTGGGAAACGGACTGGGTGAAGAACGGGAAGGAAAGCGGAACCGTCGGGATTTCCAAGCGCCTGGAGGCCATTCAGATCCGCCTGACCGGGGAGATGGCGCAAAAGTATGATATTTATTATCAGGTTCACGCCCAGAGCTACGGATGGCTTGGCTGGGCGAAGAACGGAGAGCCTTCCGGGACGGCCGGCTATGGGAAACGGCTGGAGGGGATCCGGATCGTTCTGAAAAAGAAGGGCGAGGCGGCTCCCGGAAGCACGGCCGGGGCCTACCAGTGCCCGCTGATCCAGTATTCGACCCATGTGCAGACCTACGGCTGGCAGGGGAACATGAGCGACGGGGCGGTAAGCGGGACGGAAGGCCAGTCCAAGCGTCTGGAGGGAATTCGGATCTTCCTTACCAATCAGCAGTATGCAGGAAACGTGGAGTATCAGACCCATGTGCAGTCCTTCGGATGGGAAGCCGGCTGGACGAGGAACGGAGAGGTGAGCGGGACGACCGGGCTGGCAAAGCGTCTGGAAGCGATCCGGATCCGGTTGACAGATGAGATGGAACGGCATTATGATATCTATTATCAGGTCCATGCCCAGAGCTACGGGTGGCTTGGCTGGGCGAAAAACGGAGAGCCTGCCGGGACGGCCGGCTATGGGAAACGGCTGGAGGGGATCCGGATCTGCCTTGTGCCTAAGGGCGGGAGCGCGCCGGGGAGCCCTGCAAACGCCTATGTGAGCAAAAACGGAGTGTAAGGCTTTGGAGTCCCTCCTGCCTTCTCTGGTCCTGCTTCCACGGCGCAGAGGGCTTTTTCCGGAAATAATGCCAGAATATTCAATAAAATTTTGAGTTTCGCAATTTCTCTAAAGGACAGAAACGAAAGGAGCACAACATGAGAGCACTGATCAGCGTATCGGATAAAACCGGCATCACGGAGCTTGCAAAGGAGCTTACGGCCCTTGGGGTGGAGATCATTTCCACGGGGGGCACGTATAAGAAACTGACGGAAGAAGGAATCAAGGCCATCGAGATTTCGGAGCTGACCGGTTTTCCGGAGTGCCTGGACGGCCGGGTAAAGACTCTGCATCCCATTGTCCATGCGGGGCTTTTGGCCATGCGCTCCAATCCGGACCATATGAGGCAGCTTAAGGAGCTTGAGATCGAGCCCATCGACATGGTCATCGTCAACCTGTATCCCTTCAAGGCGACGATTATGAAGGAGAATGTGACCAGAGAGGATGCGGTGGAAAACATCGACATCGGCGGGCCCACCATGCTCCGGGCGGCGGCGAAGAACTATCAGGACGTGGCCGTGGTGGTGGATCCGGCCGATTACGGCAGGGTCCTTGCGGAGCTTAAGGAAAACGGAAGGGTTTCCCTGGACACGAAGTTTTATCTGATGCAGAAAGTATTTATGCATACCTCCAATTATGACACCATGATTGCCGATTATCTGAAGGCGGAGCGGAAGGATTTTAGCCTGCCGGAGACTCTGACCATGACCTTTGAGAAGGTGCAGGGCATGCGCTACGGCGAGAATCCCCATCAGCAGGCGGCCTTCTACCGGGAGGTGGGAAAGAAGCGGGGAACTCTTGATACGGCGGAGCAGCTGAACGGCAAGGAGCTGTCCTTTAACAACATCAACGACGCCAACGGGGCGCTGGAGCTGTGCAAGGAGTTCGACGAGCCGACGGTGGTGGCCAGCAAGCACGGGAATCCCTGCGGCGTGGGAAGCGGCGCAACCATCGAGGAAGCCTGGGACAAGGCCTACGGCGCCGACGAGGTTTCCATTTTCGGAGGGATCGTGGCTGTGAACCGGGAGGTGACGGCGTCCATGGCGGCCAGGATGAAGCAGGTGTTCCTGGAGGTCATTATGGCGCCCTCCTATGAAAAGGAAGCGCTGGACATCCTCTGTGAGAAGAAAAATGTCCGCGTGCTGCGGATTCCGGACATTACCGTTCCCCAGAACGAGCATGCGCTGGACATGAAGAAGGTCAACGGCGGCCTGATTGTCCAGGGCGTTGACAATAAGCTGATCGGGGCAGAGCTTCAGGTGGTGACGGAGCGAAAGCCCACGGAGAAGGAAATGGAAGACCTGAAATTTGCCTGGAAGGTGGTAAAGTACGTAAAATCCAACGGCATCGCCCTGGCGAAGGACAAACAGTCGGTGGGCATCGGCCCCGGCCAGGTGAACCGGATCTGGGCGGCGAAGCAGTCGGCAGAGCATGCCGAAGAGCTGATCGGGCCGGGAGCCGCAAAGGGCGCAGTTATGGCGTCGGACGCTTTCTTCCCCTTCCCGGACTGCGTGGAGGCGGCCTACGAGGCGGGCATTACGGCTATTATCCAGCCGGGCGGAGCCATGAGGGACCAGCTTTCCATTGACAAGTGCAACGAGTACGGCATTGCCATGGTATTCACGGGAATGCGGCATTTCCGCCACTAAAAAGGAGGAGCTTTTTGTACCGGGTGTTGATTGTGGAGGACGACGAGGTCATTGCCTCCCAGGTGAAAAAGCATCTGGAGTCCTGGGGCATGGAGGTGTCCCTCGTCCGGGACTTTCGGAACGTGACGGGGGAATTTCTCTCCTTCAGGCCGGGGCTGGTGCTCCTTGACATCGGCCTGCCGTTTTACAACGGCTACCACTGGTGCCAGGAGATCCGGAAGCTTTCCAAGGTGCCGATTCTGTTTCTCTCCTCTGCCGCCGACAATATGAACATCGTTATGGCCATGAATCTGGGCGGGGACGATTTTGTGGCGAAGCCCTTCAGCCTGGAGGTGCTGACGGCCAAGGTGCAGGCGGTCCTTCGGCGGACCTATGATTTCGGTCCTCAGACGGAGCTTCTGGAGCACAAAGGAGTGGTCCTGGATCTGGATGCGGCCGCTCTCACCGTGGGCGGGGAGCGGGTGGACCTTACGAAGAACGAATACCGGATCTTAAAGACTCTGATGGAGAACCGGGGCCGGGTGGTGAGCCGGGAGCTTTTGATGGACCGCCTGTGGGAGACGGACTGCTATGTGGACGACAATACGCTGACGGTCAATGTCACCAGGCTCAGGCGGAAGCTTGCGGGCGCCGGGCTGCCCGATTTCATCGTGACAAAAAAGGGGATCGGGTATCTGGTAGAAGGGTGATTTCCGGAAAGGACGGAAGAAAGGCGGTTCTTTTTCTATTGTGTGAATCCTGACGGGAAGCCGCCCGCCGGTTTTCCACGCAGACACGTCGATTTGGCTGATTTTGCAGCGCCGCCTATGTCAGGCGATTTCCCCTCCATCAAACCGGGTCGGAGAAAATCGCCTGCGCTAGCCGCAGCAAAATCAGGCAAATCTTCCTATCGTCTGCTTAGGAAAAACCGGCGGGCGGCTTCCGCCCAGTCTGTCTGTGAAAAGGAACCGCCTTTTTTCTGATTTTGTGTGTAAGGTGGATGTACAAGGTGATGGAGGTGGCTGACGGTGCTTATTTCTTATATCAGGGACCGATGGAAGGGGGCGGCGCTGCTCCTTTTCTGTTCCGGGATTTTTCTGCTGGTGTTCTGGCTGGAGCGGCTTTCTCTCCGCGCCGTGGGGTATGGGCTGCTGCTCTGCGCAGTCTTTCTGGGGTGCGTGGTCCTTGGGGACTTTTTTTATTACAGGAAACGGCAGAAGGGGCTTTTGCGGCTTCTGGAGCGGCCCCTCGCAGAGCTTTCGCTTCTTCCGGAGGCAGGAAGCGGGGAGACGATGCTTTGGCGGGCTCTTGTAAGGCAGGAATGGGAGGCGCGCAGACGGCTTTTGGAGGAGGTGCGGGAGGAACGGAAGGACCAGATGGATTATTATACCATGTGGGTCCATCAGGTGAAAACGCCCATTGCGGCCATGAAGCTTCTTCTGGACGAGAATGACGCCGGGGACCGGACGCTCCTTGCGGAGCTTTTCTGCATGGAGCAGTACGTGGGTATGGTGCTTTCTTATCTGCGGCTTTCCGGCGGTGGGACGGATTTTGTGATCCGGCGGCTGCCGCTTCTGCCCCTTCTGCGGAAGGCGGTGCGAAAATTTGCCCCCCTCTTTATCCGGAAAAAGCTGTCCTGCTCCCTGGAGGAGACGGATGCAGAGGCGCTCACCGATGAAAAATGGCTGTCCTTCGTGGTGGAGCAGCTTCTTTCCAACGCACTCAAATACACCAGGGAGGGCGGGATCCGGATCTATATGGAGTCCGGTAAGTTTCTGGTCATCGAGGACACGGGCATCGGCATCGACCCGGCAGACCTGCCGAGAATTTGGGAGCGGGGCTTTACCGGGGAGAACGGCCGGACGGTGGGGAGCGCCACCGGCATCGGGCTTTCTCTGTGCCGGGAAATCTGCAGGAAGCTGTCCCATGAGATCACCATCGAGTCGGAGCCGGGAGCCGGAACCAGGGTATGCATCCGCATGGATGAGGCGGCGGTTTGGCCGGAGTAGACGCTTCCGACACGTCCGCCCTGCATTTTTCATGTTATATTCCGTAAAGGGAGAACGCCTGCATCTTTCCGGTCGAAACACGCTTCCGCTCATAAAAGCTCGCAGCGGCACTAAAGAATTTCGTTCGCGTTCCGCTCCGAAATTCTAAGTGCCGGCGGCTTTCATACGGTTTCTCCCCGGAAAGATGCAGGCGTTCTCCTGCGGGGGACATCCAATGGGAAATGCGGGGCGGGCGCGGGTAAGCTTTCAATTTTGTAAGACTGCGAGGGGAAATGTAAGCCGAATGCATGGCAGGACATTTCCTCTTTTTGTATACTGGTTACGGACGGCGGGCATGCGCTGCGGCGCCGTCGATTACAAAATGCAAGGAGGCAGGAGCCATGGCAATGCTGGATGTGAAACAGCTCAATAAAATTTACACGACCCGGTTCGGCGGGAACCAGGTGGAGGCGCTGAGGAGCGTGAGCTTTTCCGTGGAGAGAGGAGAGTATGCGGCGATTATGGGGGAGAGCGGTTCGGGAAAGACTACGCTTCTTAATATTCTGGCAGCCCTTGACAGGCCCACGGGAGGAAAGGTGTTTTTGAACGGAAAGGATCTTTCGGGAGTACCGGACCGGGATCTGGCGGCGTTTCGGCGGGAGAATCTGGGTTTTGTTTTTCAGGATTTTAACCTGCTGGACAATTTTTCGATCAGGGACAATATTTTTCTTCCGCTGGTGCTGGCGGGAAAGCGGTACGGGGAGATGGAGCAGCGGCTTCAGGAGATTGCCGGGAGGCTGGGGATTGCTCCGATCCTTTCCAAGTTTCCCTATGAGGTGTCCGGCGGGCAGAAGCAGAGGGCAGCGGTGGCCAGGGCCGTCATCACCGGGCCGGAGCTTCTTCTGGCGGATGAGCCGACGGGGGCTTTGGATTCCAGGGCTTCTGAGAATCTGCTGGAGCTTTTTGGGCTTTTAAATGACGGCGGGCAGACCATTGTCATGGTGACTCACAGCGTCCGGGCGGCCAGCAAGGCGAAGCGGGTGCTGTTTATCAAGGATGGCGAGGTGTTTCACCAGATTTATAAAGGAAGGGACACGTCGGAGCAGCTGTACCAGAAGATTTCCGATACGCTGACCATGATTGCGACAGGAGGGAACCGCCATGAATAATCAGACGTTTTTTTATCCGAAGCTGGCGCTTTCCAATATCCGAAAGAACGGCAGGGTGTATGTTCCGTATCTTTTAACCTGCATCGTCACGGCGGCTATGTTTTATATTATCTGTTCTCTGGCGGACAATCCGGGCATCGGGCAGGTGATCGGCGGAGGCATCGTCCGTGCGGCTCTTTCTATGGCCGGCGGCGTAGTGGCATTATTTGCGGTGATCTTTCTGTTTTATACCAACAGCTTCCTGATGAAGCAGAGGAGGCGGGAGATCGCCCTGTATAATATTCTTGGGATGGAGAAGCGGCATCTGGCCCGGATGCTGTTCTGGGAGACGGCGTGCGCCGGGATGGCGACGTTGGTTCTCGGCCTGGGCTTTGGAATGCTTCTTGACAAGCTGATGTTCCTGCTGATTCTGCGCATGTTCGGCGGCGGGGTTCCCCTTGACTTTTATCTTTCGGGAAAGGCGTTCCGGAATACGGGCGTTCTGTTTCTGGTGATCTTTCTGCTGATCTTTGCCAACGGCGTGCGGCAGATCCAGTTCAAGAGCCCCATGGAGCTTTTGCAGGAGAGCCGGGCGGGGGAGCGGGAGCCGAAAACCAAATGGCCCGCGGCTCTTTTGGGAATCGTCTGCCTGGGGGCCGGGTATGCGATGGCGCTTTTCATCAAGAATCCTGTGGCGGCCGTGGCTCTGTTTTTTGTGGCGGCGGCCCTGGTCGTCATCGGAACCTATTTTGTCTTTACGGCGGGAAGCATTGCTTTTCTCAAGCTTCTCCGGAGCCGCAGAGGGTATTATTATAAGGCCAGTCATTTTATTTCCGTGTCGGGGATGCTGTACCGGATGCGGCAGAATGCGGTGGGGCTTGCCAATATCTGTGTGCTCTCCACCATGGTGTTAGTTATGGTGTCGTCCAGCCTGAGCCTCTACATGGGCATCGACGACATTGCCAGGGCAGAGAATTTCCGGGAGATTCAGCTTACTTCGGAGGATTATTCGGAGGAAGCGGGGACGCGCCTTAAGGCGCTTACGGGAGAGATTCTTGCAGAGGAGGGGCTTTCGCCTTCCGGAGAAGCTTCTTATGCCCTTCTGGGTTTTTCCGTGCTGGAGCAGGGGAATGACCTGACGGCGGGGGGCAAGGAGGCTTCGATCCTGGAAATGAATGCCCTCCGGACTCTTTATGTTATGACAGCGGAGGACTATGGGAGACTTACGGGGGAGAGCCTTTCGCTCTCTGCTGGGGAAGCTTTTCTGGCGGGAGCGCCGGGGAGCAGGTTCCGGGAGGGAAGCGTCACGGTCATGGGACGGGAGTACCGGATTGCGGGCATAAAGAAAAAGCTTCCGGACGGCGTGGCAAGAACGGCCGGGAACAATACCTACAGCTATCTTCTGGTGGTAAATGGAAGAGAGGAGTTTGAGGAGTTAAACCGGATGCAGAGGGAGGCTTACGGGGAATATGCTTCCACGACGGAACTGATCTACGGCTTTGACGTGGGCGGCTCTGAAAAGCTCCAGTCGCAGACGGCGGACCTGTTATTTCACCGGCTGGCCGGCAAGACGGAGGACGGCGGAGCAGAGCTTCCGGTCTCAGTAAGCAGTGTAGCCGGCTCCAGGGAGGGGAGCCTGGGGATCTTCGGGGGCCTGTTTTTCATCGGCGTGTTTCTGGGCGTTCTGTTTTTGATGGCCACGGTGCTGATTATCTATTACAAACAGCTTTCGGAGGGGCATGACGATGCGGCCCGGTTCGACATCATGAAGAAGGTGGGCATGAGCGGCAGGGAAATCCGCCGTTCCATCCATTCACAGGTACTCACGGTGTTTTTCCTGCCTCTTGCCGGGGCGGGCATCCACGTGGCCGTGGCCTTTCCCTTCCTGACCAGGGTGCTGTCTCTTTTTAACATGCATAACGTGACTCTCTTTGCCGTCTGCACTGCCTGTACCATTGCCGTCTTTGGCCTTTTTTACCTGGCGGTCTACCGGATGACGGCAAGGGTATACTACCGGATTGTGCGGTAGGCTTTCTGGCGGCGGCC
>CATJIW010000015.1 GCA_949740745.1 uncultured Lachnospiraceae bacterium
CGGGGGTGAGCGCCTATCTGAAAAACGCCAGCGATTACGGCCTCCACAGCCGTACGGATGTCCGGTATTATCCCCTGGGAGAGCTCTGGTTCGAAGCGCTTCTTTCAGATCTGGAGCGGGCGGAGTACTACATTTTCATGGAGTATTTCATCATCGAAGAGGGGTATATGTGGAACCGGATTCTGAAGATCCTGGAAAGAAAAGTCTCGGAGGGGGTGGACGTCCGCCTGATTTACGACGATATGGGCTGTGTCTCCCTGCTCCCCAAGGGCTATGACAGATGGATGGAGCGAAAGGGGATCCGGTGCATGGCTTTCAACCGGATCGTCCCCTTTTTTGCCATGGTCATGAACCACAGGGACCACCGGAAGATCACGGTCATCGACGGCCACACGGCCTACACGGGAGGCATCAATCTGGCCGACGAATATATCAACGTCAAAAAGCGGTTCGGCCACTGGAAGGACTCCGGCGTCCGCCTGGAAGGAGAGGGTGTCTGGAATTTTACCCTGATGTTTCTGGAGATGTGGAACGCCTACCGGAAGGAGGACGGGAGCCTGGAGCAGTTCAGGCCCTGGCTCCACCATCCGGAGCCCTTTTCCGGAAGGGGCTTTGTCCAGCCCTTCGGCGATACCCCTCTGGACAACGAGACCGTGGCGGAAAATGTCTATATCGAAATCCTGAATCAGGCCAGGGAATACTGCTATATTTTTACCCCCTACCTGATCGTGGACGACGAGATGAAGCTGGCCCTGTCCCTGGCGGCAAAACGGGGCGTGGACGTCCGGATCGTGACGCCGGGGATCCCGGACAAGCCTCTGGTGTTCCGGCTTACCCGTTCCAACTATGCCCCCCTTTTGAAGGCCGGCGTGAAGATCTACGAATATTCTCCCGGCTTCCTTCATGCGAAAAGCTACGTCTGCGACGACGAATTTGCCGTGGTCGGCACCATCAACATGGACTATCGGAGCCTGTACCTGCACTTTGAATGCGGAGTCTTCATGTACCGGACAGATGCGGTGGCAGACCTGAAGATCGACGCCATACAGACCATCGCAAGAAGCCGCCCCGTTTCCCTGAAGGACTGCCGGACCGGCCTGGCCGGCGGACTGTTTGATTCGGCCCTTCGGATTCTGGCCCCCCTGTTTTAATCTGTCAGGCAGCTGCGGAGCCGCAAAACGGCGCTGCAGCTTCCGGTTTGCGGCCGGCCTTGTCAATCTGCAGAAGAGAGGAGAAGAATGGGAAAGTTAAGAACCACAAGATGGAGCAGCCTTGTCACCCCGGAAAACGTCTGGCGGGAATACCCCCGTCCGGCTTTTGCCAGGAAGGGCTGGATCTGCTTAAACGGCCTCTGGGAATATGCCTTCACCGGGGAAGAGGAAGCTCCTTCCCGGTTTGACGGGCAGATTCTGGTGCCCTTTTCCCCGGAAGCTCCTCTTTCCGGCGTGGAGCGGCAGCTGAAGCCGGAGGAATTCCTCTGGTACAGAAGGCGTTTTTCCCTGCCGGAGGGCGCCCTTGAAAAGGGCCGGAGAATCCTCCTTCATTTCGGGGCCGTTGACCAGACCTGCACCGTCTGCCTGAACGGAACGAAGGCAGGAAGCCATACGGGCGGATACCTGCCCTTTACCATGGACATTACAAAGCTCTGCCGGGCGGGGGAGCAGGAGCTTCTGGTAAAGGTTCAGGATATCAGCGACACGGGCTGGCACAGCCGGGGAAAACAGAAGCTAAAGGCCGGCGGCATGTTTTACACGGCCCAGAGCGGCATCTGGCAGACGGTCTGGCTGGAATTTGTGCCGGAAGAACACATAGAGAGCGTCCGCATCCGTCCGAATCCGGAAAAGGGCGCAGTGCGGATCCGCCTTCAGGGGCCTTCCTCCTTCCCGGTGACGGCCGCAGTGATCGAGGATTTTACCGACGAAACCCTTGCCGGCTTCCTGGAGACGGGAGAGCCGGCCGGGAAACGGAGGGCGGCCCTGTCCGTAACCTGCGGCCGGGAATGGGAGCTTCCCATGGAGGGCTTTGCGGCCTGGTCCCCGGAGCAGCCAAAGCTGTACGGACTTTTGCTGGAGGGCGGAGAGGACCGGGTCCTCGCTTACTTCGCCATGCGGGAATGCTCCGTGAAGCCGGACGGCTCCGGCGTTCCCCGGCTGTGGCTCAACGGCAGGCCCTGCTTCCAGACGGGCCTTCTGGATCAGGGCTACTGGCCCGACGGCCTGTACACGGCTCCCTGCGACGAAGCTCTGGTCTTTGACATCGAGACGGCGAAATCCATGGGCTTCAACATGCTCCGAAAGCATGTGAAGGTGGAAATGGACAGATGGTATTACCACTGCGACCGGCTGGGGATGCTGGTCTGGCAGGATCTGGTAAACGGCGGAGGCGCCTGCCGCAGCTGGTTCGTCACCTATTTCGCCACGGCGGCCTCCTGCCTTCATATTCCTGTAAAAGACACCCACCGGGGGCTTTTCTCCAGAAGGGAGAGGGAAGGCCGGCTCCAGTTTCAGCGGGAAATGAAGGAAACCGTGAAGGCCCTTTCCAACCATCCCTCCGTTGTCGCCTGGGTTCTCTTCAACGAAGGCTGGGGACAGTTTCAGACAAGGAGGCTGGAAGAAGCGCTTCGCCGGCTGGACCCGTTCCGGCTTATTGATGCGGCCAGCGGCTGGTTCGACCAGGGAGGCGGGGACATCCTCAGCATCCATTCTTATTTCTTTTCCTACAGCCTGAAAAAGAATTCCGCTCCCAAAGGAGAGAAAAGCGCCGTCCGGAAGCGGGCGGCGGCCCTCACGGAATACGGCGGTTACTGCCTTCCGGTGGAGGGGCACCGGGACTCCGGAAAAACCTACGGCTACCGCCTGTACGCAAAGCCGGAGGCCTTTCTCAGGGCTTTGGAGGCCTTGTGGGAAAAATCGGTCCGAAAAAGAATCAAAGAAGGGCTGTCGGCGGCCGTTTACACCCAGCTTTCCGACGTGGAGGAAGAGGTTAACGGGCTTCTTACTTATGACAGAGAGGTGATGAAGGTTTCGGCTGAAAGGCTCAGAGCCCTGAACCGGAAGCTTTCCGATGGGCCGGAGAGGAGTTTTCCGCCCCGTCCGGACCATGTGAAATGCAAAAAATCAGAAGAGACCGTCATGATCGGAGGGGCCTGCGGTCCCGTCTCTGTCTTTTTGGCAGGAAGACGAAAGGAAGAGAAGCAAGGGCGGGAACGGGGCAGAAAAAGACGATCCGGGAAGCCGGGAAGCTATAGTTATCCAATGTTTCGGCGTTCGAAAAGAAGACATCGAGACACAGAATTTCCTGATAAACAGGAGGAAAACCATGCCGATTCAGATTATACGCAGTGACATTACCAAATTAAAATGCGACGCCATTGTCAATGCCGCAAATTCCTCTCTTTTGGGAGGCGGGGGCGTGGACGGGGCCATCCACCGGGCGGCCGGTCCGGAATTACTTGCGGAATGCAGGAACCTTGGGGGCTGTCCTGCGGGAGAGGCCAGGATCACGAAGGGTTACGGGCTTTCGGCCAAATATGTGATCCATACGGTGGGGCCCGTCTGGCAGGGCGGAGGCTGTGGAGAGCGGGAGCTTCTCGTTTCCTGCTACCGGGAATCCCTGCGGCTTGCCGCCGAATACCGCTGCCAGACGGTGGCCTTCCCCCTGATTTCTTCCGGCGCCTACGGCTATCCCAGGGACCTGGCCCTTAAGGCGGCGGTGGAGGCCGTCAGGGGATTTCTGCGGGAGCATGAGCTGTTTGTGTATCTCGTGGTCTTTGACCAGGCGGCCTATGCCCTCGGGGAAGCGCTGTTTGGGGATATCTGCTTTTAATATGCCTTTATACGTCCAGCTTCATGTCCCCGTCCTGGATCCAGCCCTTTTTCCGCATCAGCCAGGCGATGACAAAGGCCAGGGCGCCGGGCAGGAGAAAATGAAGCAGAATGATCTTAAAGAGCACCGGCCAGACTCCTTCTGCAGCGGCCATGGTCTGGAAGGTCATAATCTGTCCCACCAGCCCGGCAGTGCCCATGCCGGAGCCGACCGGGTTGTTGGCCATGTGGAACACCAGCGTGGAAACGGGTCCCAGTATGGCGCTGGTGATAATGGCAGGCAGCCAGATCACGGGCTTGCGGACGATATTCGGCACCTGGAGCATGCTGGTGCCGATCCCCTGGGCCAGAAGGCCGCCCAGCTTGTTTTCCTTATAGCTGGCTACCGCAAAGCCTATCATATTGGCGCAGCATCCCACCGTGGCGGCCCCTGCGGAGAGGCCGGAGAGGCTTAAGGAGACGCCCAGGGCAGCGGAGCTGATGGGAAGCGTCAGGATCATGCCCATGAGGACGGAAACAATGATTCCCATAAGGAAGGGCTGCTGTTCCGTTCCCCAGTTGATCAGACCTCCCAGGGAGGTCATGAAGGCGGAAATGGGCGGGCTTAGGATCATGCCGACCACAGAGCCGGAAACGATGCAGGCGATGGGAGTGAGTACGATGTCCAGCTTGGTCCTTCCGGCGATCAGATGTCCCAGCTCAATGCCCACATAGGCGGCAATAAAGGCCCCCAGGGGCTCGCCGGGGCCGGCAAGGACGACCGCCCCGTCCACAAGGACCTGTCCGGCCATGATCTTTCCCGCAAAGGCCCCCACCATGCCGGTGGTGGCGGCGGAAAGAACGACCAGGGGACTTTCCTTAAACTTGCAGGCAACGCCGCAGCCGATTCCCGCTCCGGTCAGGGCCGCCGCAGCCTTTCCGAATAAATACAGATAGCCGCCGGCCGTTCCGCCGATCAGAGTCCCGATCTGCTGGATGATGGTCCCCACGATCAGGGTGGAAAAAAGTCCTGTGGCCATGCCGCTGAGGCCGTCGATAAACAGCCGGTTCAGCCATTTTTTCATGATAGGTTACCGCCTTTCTGTTTCTGCGCAGGTTCTGCGCGCAGTGCTATGTGTAAAATAATTTGTCGACAGCTGTCTTGTCAGTTGTCGCTCCCAACTATAACACAAAACAGAGGCGGATGCAAGGAGAAAATAAAAGGGACGTCGGCAGGCCGTATAGCTGCGGACGGGCCGGAAAATACAAAAAGCCGGAAGCGGGAATTCAGAAAGGAAAAAGAAAGGAAAAAGAAAGAGAAAACGATCATGGGATTTTTTAAAAAATATTTCGGGAAAGAGAAGGCTTCTCCTCTGCGGGAACGGATCATGCTTGCGGATGAACGGCTGGGGGAATGCGTCCTGGAAAAAGAAGAGGATTTAGGCGTCTGGATGCTGGTAAGCCCCAAAAAGCCTCTGGGAAGACATGAGGACGTGGAAATCTGTCTGGAGGTGCAGGAAGAGGCGAGGTGCGAGGCGCTTAGGTGCCTTGCCGGAGTTTATGAAAAACCGGAAGCATATCTGGAAAAATTTTACGAAGGAATTCTGTCCTTCTGCGATGAGTGGGAAGAAACCGACGCATGCGGAAATGCCATAACCATGGAAGCTGTCAAAAGAAACAGCAGCCTGTTCCGGCTTCAGATCCGGGAATCGCAGAAGGGCGGGCTGAGCGTTTCCCTGAACGGCATGATTTCCGGCGACGACGGCGAAGACCTCCTTGGCTGTCACAGCGTGATCGCAGAAATCAACTGCAGGACCGGCGAAACCGACTACGATCTGGAGGGGTGAGGGAAGCCGTTTTATTTCATTGCAGAACCCTCTCATCCATGATACAATAGACAGGAAGAAAAAAGAGGGAGGCACTAATTATATGAAAAAAACAGGAAAAAGATGGTTAAAATCAGGCATCGCCCTGCTATTAATCCTGATCATGGCGGCCGGCTGCGGGAAAAAGGCCGAAGAGACTCCCCAGGCCGATACCG
>CATJIW010000016.1 GCA_949740745.1 uncultured Lachnospiraceae bacterium
AGCACCCCGGCCGCCACAGACGCATTGAGAGAGTCGATATCCCCCTTCATGGGGATCGCCGCAGCCAGGTCGCACCGCTCCCTTACCAGTCGGCTCACACCCTCCCCCTCGTTCCCGATGACGATTCCAAGCGCTCCCTTAAGATCCAGATCATACATAAGGGTCCCGCCCATGTCGGCGCAGACAAACCACATGCCCTTCTTTTTCAGCTCCTCCATCACCGCCGTCAGGTTCGTCACCTTCGCCACCGGCGTATAGTTGAGGGCTCCGGCCGAAGCCTTTGCCACGGCCGCCGTAAGCCCCGCCGCCCGGCGCTTCGGAATGATCACCCCATGGGCCCCGGAAAGGTTCGCCGTCCGGATGACGGCCCCCAGGTTGTGAGGATCCTCAATCCCGTCCAGCAAAAAAAAGAAAGGCGGTTCCCCTCTTTCCTCTGCCAGGGCAAGCAGATCCTCCACCGCCGCATACTCATAAGCCGCCGCATAAGCGAGGACGCCCTGATGCTTTCCCGTGCCGGAAAGCTGATCCAGCCGGACCTTCGGCACATATTGGATCAGCGTATCCTGCTTTCTCGCCATTCTGGCGATACTCAGCACCGGCCCGTCCTTGCAGTCCTTCAAAAGAAACAGCCGGTCAATAGTCTTTCCCGAACGAAGCGCCTCCAGCACCGCATTGCGCCCCTCGATCACAGATTCTTCATATCTCATAGCCCTTCCTCCCCGGACTCCGCTCCCGCTTCCCGCCGTTTGCCCGCATAAAATTTCAGGCAAAGCTCCACCAGCTCTGCCAGCCGTTCTGTCCTGCCGGTCAGATACAGAAAGCCAAACAGCGCCTCCAGCCCCGTGGCATGGCGGTACTCCGACATGGAGGCATGCTTCGCCCGACTGGGCGCCTGCGCATTGCGTCCCCGCCGGTAAACGCTTTTTTCCTCCTCGGAAAGCTCTCCTAAAATGCCCCGGATCATCCGGGACTGGGTCCTGGCCTGCACCAGCTCGCTGCAGGCCTCATGGAGCCTTCCCGGAGCCGCATTGCCCTGTTTCACCACAATGGTGCGGATATAAAGGCCGAATACGGCGTCTCCGATAAAAGCCAGCGTCAGCGGCGAATAGGTGCGTATCTCAGTTTCAGAAAGAATGTCCCCCAAAACCGGCAGCACCTGTACGGCTTCCTTTATGCTCTCGTCCATTTGACTCCTTCTCTGGTGTCTTTTAAAAGGATCCCCTTCGCCGCCAGCGTATCCCGGATCTCGTCGGCCCTGGCAAAATTTCTGTCCTTTCTCGCCTGCTGCCGCTCCTCGATCAGCGCCTCGATGTCGGCGTCCAGAAGCTCCTCCTTCTTTTCCGTAATGATCCCCAGCACGTCGCAGAGGGCCTCCACCGTGCCCTTCACGTATTCCACAAGGGCCCGGCTGCTTGTTTCATCCACGGAAGTATTGGCCAGCTTCACCATCTCGAACACGGCAGAAATGGCGTCCGCCGTATTAAAATCGTCCTCCATGGCGGCCTCATATTTCTCCACCAGCGCTTTCATCTGGCTCCGGACCGCATTCTCCCTCTCCCCCGGCTCTGCCTCTGCCGCCGAAGAAAGAAGCCCGTCCAGCCGCTCAACCGCCGTCAGGATCCGGACCAGGCCGTTTTTGGACGCCTCCATTAACTCTGCGCTGAAATTAAGAGGGCTTCTGTAATGGGCGCTCAGCATGAAGAACCGGAGCACCTGCAGGTCATATTTCTCACTGATTTCCCTTACGGTAAAGAAGTTCCCCAGGGACTTGGACATCTTTCTGTTGTCAATGTTCAGGAACGCATTGTGCATCCAGTATTTGGAAAACTCCCTGCCATTGGCCGCCTCGCTCTGGGCGATCTCATTCTCATGATGCGGAAAGATCAAATCCTCGCCGCCGGCATGGATGTCAATCTCATCCCCCAGGTAATGCTTCGCCATAACGGAGCACTCGATATGCCAGCCGGGACGGCCCTTGCACCAGGGAGACTCCCAGTAAGGCTCCCCGTCCTTCTTCGGCTTCCAGAGCACGAAGTCCAGCTCGTCCTCCTTCTCTCCCACCACCTTGATCTCCCGGTGGCCCGCCTGCAGATCCTCCAGATTTTTGTGGGACAGCTTCCCGTAATCCTTAAACTTCCTGGTCCGGTAATAAACCGTCCCGTCCGCCGCCTTATAGGCGTACCCCTTCTCGATCAGCGTCTCGATCATGGCGACCATGCCGTGGATCTCCTCCGTCGCCAGCGGATGGGTCGTGGCCGGCTTCACATTCATGCCCTCCATATCCTTTTTGCACTCGGCAATGTAGCGCTCGGAAATCACGGAAGAATCCACGCCCTCCTCGATGGCCTTGTTGATGATCTTGTCGTCCACATCGGTAAAGTTGGAAACATAATTCACGTCATAGCCCTTGTACTCAAAATACCGTCTCACCGTGTCAAAAACGATCATGGGACGGGCGTTCCCGATATGGATAAAGTTATATACGGTAGGGCCGCAGACATACATCCGCACCTTTCCCGGCTCCAAAGGGACAAATTCCTCTTTCTTTCTGGAAAGTGTGTTAAAAACCTTCATGCTCTTCTTCCTCCTGATCTTTTCACCCGGCCGGATATGCCGCCGGCATTATTCTGCTTCGCATTTCTTTTAATGCAGGTTTAATGCAAGGAAAGGCCCCGTCTCGAAAGAGACGAAGCCTTAAACTCCGCAGTTCTACTCTTTCTCCCAGTCTATGCAGTTTTCCCGGTTTTGTCAAGCCCGTTTTCTGAATTTAACATGAATTTTTCTATTCCAGAAGCGCTATGGCCTGAGCGGAGATCCCCTCTCCGGTCCCGGTAAACCCAAGCCCTTCTTCCGTAGTCGCCTTCACGTTTACCTGAGAGACAGAAATGCGGAGCGCCTCCGCAATGTTCTGCCGCATTTCCTCCCGGCAGGGAGAAAGCTTCGGCCTCTGAGCGATCACCGTTGCGTCAAGGTTCCCGATCACATACCGGCGCTCTGCCAGAAGCTCTCCCACCTTTTCCAAAAGCCTGATACTGGAGATCCCTTTATAAGCGTCATCGGTATCCGGAAAATGCTGTCCGATATCTCCCAGGCCCGCCGCCCCCAGAAGGGCGTCCATGACCGCATGGAGCAGCACGTCGGCGTCTGAATGGCCGAGAAGCCCCTTCTCATAAGGGATCTTCACCCCGCCCAGAATCAGCTCCCGCCCCTCCGCCAGCCGATGGACGTCATATCCCATTCCAATTCTCATAAATTCCCAATCTCCTTTCCTTTGGCCGCTTTTCTCAATTATAACAGACTTCATGCACTCCCGGCAATCCCTTTTGGCCGCCCAAACCGTTCCGGCGGCACCGGAAAATTTATCCTTTTCTCTAAGGAAAACAAATATCCGAAGAAGAACCTTCCGGAATTTCCCGGTCCGGAGTAAATTCCGGTTGCTTTCTCCCCCGTATCTGCTATAATGAATGCAAACCTGATCATATCAGTGGAGGGTACAGCGATCCACACAGGCAATTGCGAAACCCCACAACATGGGAAGAATTCTGATAATTGCATCCAGGAAAAGCCCTCTGTGCCATGGAAACGGGACCATGGAAAGCCGGAGGGCCTCTGCCCGACTGCTTTCTGCACTCATGGGTTCGTTGGAATGGTTGGCACAGCAGGCTTTGGATGGATCAATTGTCAGAATCCGCCCTGCGATTCTGAGTTTCGCAATCACCTGGACCACACACATTGAAAGGAGTATTACTTATGACAAAGAAAGAACAGGTACTGGCAGTGCTGCGCGGCGAGACCCCTGATCAGATCCCCTGCGGTTTCTGGCTCCACTTTCCCAAGGGCTATGAATACGGAAAACCGGCCGTAGACATCCATTTAAAATTTTTCAGGGAGAGCGGCACCTCCCTCTGTAAGATTATGAACGAGAACACGGTGCCCAGACAGGAGCAGATCCAGTCTCCTGCCGACCTTAGCAGCATGCAGCCCATCCCCAAGGATGACCCGATCATCCTGCGGGAAGTGGAACTGGTAAAGGATATCTGCAAACAGATGAAGGGCGAAGCCGTCATGCTAGTCACCATCCACGGAATCATCGCCTCTGCTTTCCACGCACTGGTCGGCGTCGAGAAAAATTTTGAAGAAAACCGTCAGCTTCTGGCAGACTATCTCCGGGCAAACCCCGAAGGCATGAAACATGTTTTCGGCATCCTGGCCGATTATCTGGAATATCTTTCCAAGGAATGCTTAAAAGCCGGCTGCGACGGCATTTACTATGCGGCCCTGGGCGCAGAAGACTTCCTTTTCACTGACGAAGAATTCGAAACCTGCATCAAGCCCTTCGAACTGCAGATCCTGAACGCCGCAAAAGGCGCTCCCTGCAACGTGCTCCACATGTGCAAGGACCATCTGAACCTGAACCGTTACAAGGACTATGACGCCCATATCTACAACTGGGGCGTATTCTCTGACAATCCGGACCTGACAGAGGGCCGCAGGATTTTCGGCACAGACAAGGTGTACCTTGGCGGACTGGACGACCGGGACGGCGTGCTGGTAGACGGCACCGATGAAGAAATCACCCGGGCCGTCCATCAGGTCATGGACGCCTTTGGTTCCAAAAACTGGATCCTGGGCGCCGACTGCACCCTCCCCACGGACGTGGACCTGCACCGGCTTCATGTGGCCATAGAAGCTGCCTCTTCCTACAAAAAATAAAAAAGCTTCAGGTAATATATGCTCTAAATGACTTCTTGATCACAGGATTTTCTCATGATTAGTGAAGGACACATTTAGAGCATTTTTCATACAGGGGAGGGCAATGCCATGATGAAAACAAAGATCACCCCGCTGTACGAAAGGCTTTCCCGCAATGACGGCGTGGACAGCGCCAACGGCGACGGCGATTTTACACCTTTTCGCAACATAAGTAAAACGCCACAGAGCCGTTTTTCCGTTTGTGCCGTTCCGTATTGTGCCGGAACGCAAAGCCGCAATCCATACAGCAGAGCAAATCGCCGCACAGCACCGCTGTTTCACCCATCGGATAAATCCTAAAATCATAATAAAAAATACCAGGAGGAAATGTAAATGGTTGACAAAAAATGGTTAAGCAGATATGAAAATATAAAAGAGCAGCTTTACAGCAAAATTGATTTGGAAAGCTACTTCTCTGAAAAACAAATTGAGGGAGTAAATATTGACACTTTGGAGATAGGAACAGTCCACTTCCCTACTGGTACAGTGTTTGCTTGTGACCCACTGGTTGAATTAGAAGATAGCCTGCCATATATTCAAAAAATACCTGCCGGAACTTATCCCGTAAAAATTTGCGTTGTCCCAAGTGAAAAATATGGTGACAGATATGCTTGTGTGAAAGTAGTAATTAGTGAACAAAAACCCGTTCGGTATGAAATGGCAATGACGGGAAAAGAAGATCTTGAGGAAGACTTAAAGGACGGAGAATTTTTTGGTTTTGGCGTAGATGCAGGTATGGGATGTATTGCAGATATTCAAACACAGAATGAGTATAAAAAATACTGGAAAAAGCGTTGCGAGGAAGATGACAGTATCGACCCATACAATGATTTGTTCTGCGGCATTTTAGAGGAAAGCTACCAGGAAAATCCGAAATACCAACGAGAAGACGGGGATTGGGCAAACTGGTATATCCCCGAAACAGATTGTAATATTCCTGTTTTTGCTTCCGGCTGGGGAGACGGTTACTATCCATGCTATTTTGGATATGATGAAAATAATGCTGTTTGCGGCGTGTACATACGGTTTATTGATATTGCGGAAGAATACTCTGAATAGCTTTTGAATTCACTTGCCAGAAGGGAAAAAGAGCTGCCGCTTTAGGAATTTTTTGTGAATCTGAATAAAAAAAGTCCTTTACAAATTGTCTCAGGGGCCGCTGTGACTGGTG
>CATJIW010000017.1 GCA_949740745.1 uncultured Lachnospiraceae bacterium
CCGAAAAAAAGCCCTGTCCCTGGTCAGTACCAGGTTGGTCCTGTTTTTTAAGGGCCTGCCGCCCGGAAAGCTGTCCAGGGTCTTCCGCCCCATGACCACCACGTTCCCCGTGGTCATCCTCCGGAAAAACTTCATATCCTCCGGAAGATGCCAGAGCAGGTCCCCGTCCTTCCCAATGGCCCAGTTCCTTGCGGCCGCAACGATCATCTGCATAAGCTCCTCCTCAAACTGCCACCGGAATCCGCTCCGAAAAGGGATGATACCGGTAATTCTTCAGCGCAAAGCTGTCCACCGTAAACTGATAAAAATCCGTGACCGACTTATCCATGACAAACTCCGGCGCCTCATAGGGCTCCCTCTCCAGAAGCTTCTCCACCATGGGCACATGCCGGTCATAAATATGGGCGTCGGCGATCACATGGACCAGCTCCCCGGCCTCAAAGCCCGATACCTGGGCAAACATACTAAGAAGCACCGCATACTGCAGGATATTCCATCCGTTGGCCGTCAGCATGTCCTGTGAACGCTGGTTCAAAATTCCGTTCAGCTTATTTCCCGACACATTGAAGGTCATGCTGTAGGCGCAGGGGTACAGCATCATCTCATGGAGATCCTGATGATTGTAAATGTTAGTCAGAATCCGGCGGCTGGCCGGATTGTGCGCAAGGTCATAGAGGACCCGGTCCACCTGATCGAACATTCCTTCCTTATAGGAATGCTTCACCCCCAGCTGGTAGCCGTAGGCCTTCCCGATGGTTCCTTCCCCGTCCGTCCAGGAATCCCAGACGTGGCTGCCAAGCTCCGCCACCCGGTTGGACTTCTTCTGCCAGATCCAGAGAATCTCGTCGATGGCCCCTTTAAATGCGCTTTTCCGGACCGTGATGACCGGAAACTCCTTCGACAGGTCATACCGGTTCACCACCCCGAACAATTTCACGGTGTGGGCAGGCGTCCCGTCCTCCCACTTAGGCCGCACCTCCTGATCCGTGTCCCAGACCCCGTGTTCCAGTATCTCCTTACAGGTACGGATAAAAACCCGGTCTGCATAGCTCATGTCTGTCCCTCCTCACAGCTGCCCGAAAAGCTCCGGGGGCACATAAGCCTCCACGGCAATGCCGTCCGCCCGGTAGTCCTCCGACAGAAGCTGTCCGTAAGCCCGGATTAGCTGAATTTTCCCCGCCTCCGCATAAGGATACAGCCGCTCCAGATAAATCTTCTGTTCCTTCAGCTTCTTTGCCAGAAGCTCCTTAAGATCCGAAAGCCCCTGCCCGGTCTTCGCCGAGATCACCAGGGCCTCCTCCGCCATAAAATCCCGGAGCACCGGGACTTCCGCAAACCGATCCGCCTTGTTAAACAGGGTGATCACCGGCTTTCCCAATGCCTCCAGCTTCTTGAGTGTCTCATAAACCGTGTGCATCTGAAGCTCCATAGACGGATTTGACGCATCCACCACGTGGAGGATGAAATCCGCATACCGTGCCTCCTCCAGCGTGCTCCGGAACGCCTCCACCAGATGGTGGGGAAGCTTTCGGATAAATCCCACCGTATCCGTCAGAAGAATGGATTCCCCCTCCGGCAGAGGAAGCTCCCTGGTGGTCGGGTCCAGGGTCGCAAAGAGCTTGTCCTCGGAAAGGACTTCCGCCCCGGTCAGGGCATTAAGCAGCGTGGACTTTCCCGCATTGGTATAGCCCACAATGGCGGCCACCGGCCTGTGATTCCTCTCCCGCCTCTTCCTGGTGGTCTCCCGGTGCCGCTCCACCCGGGCAAGCTCTGCCTTCAGCACGGCAATCCGCTCATGGATCCGCCGCCTGTCCACCTCCAGCTTTTTCTCTCCCGGCCCCCTGGTGCCGATGCCTCCCCCCAGCCGGGAGAGGGCGCCGCCAAAGCCGGTCAGCCTGGCCGCCCGGTAACGGAGCTGGGCAAGCTCTACCTGTATCTTTCCCTCGCTGGTGGAAGCCCTGGCCGCAAAAATATCCAGGATCACCATGGTACGGTCCATGACCTTCACATTAAGCGCCCGCTCCAGATTCTTAAGCTGGGCCGGAGAAAGCTCGTCGTCACAGATAACGCCCGCAGCGCCCGTCTCCTCCGCCAGAAGCGCAAGCTCCGAAAGCTTCCCCGTCCCCAGATAGGTAACCGGATGGGCCCCCTCCCGCTTCTGAATAAGCGTCCCCACGGGAACGGCCCCGGCGGTTTCCGTAAGCTCCGAAAGCTCCCTGAGAGACTCCTCCGCCTCCCGGCCGTCCCCGGAATCTACCCCTGCCAGGATAACCCGCTCCTCTTCTCTTTTAATCTCAATCATAAGCCCTCGTCCGCCGCCGTTTCCGGTCCGGCGTCTGCTTCCTCCGGATCTGTGTCCGCTCCGGACGACGTATCCGCCGGCCCCGTTTCCACCTGGATCGATGCGTCCGTCCCCTCCAAAGCATCCGATTCCGGAAGCTCCGTCCTGGTCATGAGAAAAGCGATCTCATGATCCACCGTCTCATTGCTCCCGTAAGCCTCCCGATAGGCAAGAAACCGTTCCAGCGCCGTCTCAAAATCCAGAAGCCGCTCATAGCAGGCTCCCTCCGCATACAGAAGCTCTTTCCTGACCGGCTCCTCTGCCAGAGGAAGGGCTTCCTGAATCAGGGAGAGCGCCTCCTCATACTGTCCGCCTTCCATCCGGGAAAGTGCCAGCTCCAGGCAGGCCCTCCCGTAGCGGCCCTTATCCGCATCCTCCGGCCCCTTCCGGCAGATCACCTCCAGAAACTCTGCGCCGGCTCCGGCCGCCCCCTGCTCCCGGAGCGTCAGATAAATATCCTCGCAGTACGCTGGATTTTCCTCGGAAGCCGAAACCGCCGTCCGAAAATCCGAAACCGCCCCTTCTGTATCTCCAAGCTTTAAAAGGGCCCTTCCCCGGAGCAGGTAATACTCTGCCTGTTCATTATCCAGGGCGATCAGCCGGCCATAGGCCGAAGCCGCCTCCGCAAAATAAGCCGGGGTGTCCCCTTCCCCGGAGTCTCCCTGCTGCATCAGGGCGTCCCCCTGATATCTCAGAATGTCCTCCCGAAGGCCCTGCTCCCCTTCTTCTCCAAGAAGCGCCAGAGCCCTGTCAAAATATGCGGCAGCCTCCGAAAATTCTCCCGCCTCATAGGAAACAATCCCAAGGGCCCGAAGCGCCCCGGCATCCTCTCCCGCTTTGGACAGAATTTCCTTCGCCCCGGCAAAATCCCCGCCGGCAAGAGCCTCCATTCCCCGCTCCACCGCCTCCGCCGCTTCGTCCCTCTTTCCACAGCCAAAAGCCAGGGCCAAAAGCAGGCAGAGGCCGGGCAGACGCCAAACCTTCTTTCTTTTTTTTCTCTCTTTTCTCTCCATCATCCCTACCGTTCACAGCCAAGATAAAAAAGCGCCACCGTGCCGGGGCCGGAATGGGCGCCGATCACGGCTCCCACATGGCTGAAATAAAAAGTCTTCGGGCCAAACCGCTCTTCCACAAGCTTCGCCACGTATTTCGCATCCTCGATGCAGTCGCCGTGGCTGATGAAAATCTCCTCGTTTTCCTTTTCAAACCCCGTAATAGTCTGAGCCATATTCTCTACCAGGGCCTGCAGCGATTTTTTCCGCCCCCGCACATTCTTTAGGGGGATCAGCTTGCCCTCGTTGTCCACGTGGAGCACCGGCTTCACATTAATCAGCGTTCCCAGGACCGCCGCCGTTTTGGACACCCGTCCTCCCCGGTGCAGATGATTCAGGTCGTCCACCGTAAACTGGTGGCAGAGATTGAGCCTGTGGTCCTCCAGCCACCTGACATTCTCCTCCAGGCTCATGCCCTCCGCCTGCCGCTTCAGAGCATAATGGACAAAAAGGCCCTGTCCCATGGAGGCACAAAGAGAATCCACTACCACGATCTTCCGGTCAGGATAAGCCTCCCTCATCTCCCCCGCCGCCAGCATCTCGTTCTGACAGCTTCCGCTGAGGCCCGAAGAAAAGCCGATAAACAAAACGTCCAGCCCGGCCTCCAGATGCCGCCTCATGGCCGCCGCCGCTTCCTCCGGATTCACCGCCATGGTGGTCGGCATGCTTCCGTTCCTCATTTTATCATAGAATTCCCCGATGGGAAGCTTCTTATCCCCGCCGTATACCACCCCGTCCAGATTGTAAAACAGATTCAGGACGTCCAGCTTTTTTTCCTTAATATATTCTTCCGGCAGATCACAGGAAGAATCCGTCATAATCACATAATCACTCATTGCCGTTCCCTCTCTTCCACTGGCACAAATATTTCCGTTACGCCCCGGTGCTCCCGAAGCCTCCGTTTCGGACCGCTTCCGTCTCATCGTCCTGCGTAATCCCGAATTCCATAAAAATACCCTGGGCAAACCCGCTTCCCGCCTCCAGCGAAAGCGTCTTCCCCTCCCGGCTGTCATTGGTCAGCTTGATAAAAATATGCCCCTCGTTATCCGAATGGTAATAATCACTGTCCACGATCCCCACCGTGTTGTTCAGCTGGAGCCGGTACTTAAAGCCAAGGCCGCTCCTGGGGTAGATCTGCAGCACCCAGCCCTCCTCCATGGCCGCCCGGATGCCCGTGGGAACCTTCACCGACTCTCCCGGCGAGAGCGTAAAGGCCACGGGAGAAATAAAATCATACCCGGCTGAGCCCGCCGTCGCACGCTTCGGAACGGAAACCCGCTCCCAGGCCGCCCGGCACGCCTCCCCGCTTCCTGCGCCGAAGGTATCCAGAAAATCCTTCTCAAACTGTTCCCTGCTTACCCTCTCAAATCTCGCAATTCGTTTCATCGCCTTTCCTCCTACCGAATCAGTATACCATAAGGCCATGGGGATGGAAAGAGTGTTTTTACCCGGGTCCGCCGCTCCCTCTTCCCTTACCGCCCGGGCCCTTTCCCAAAAGCGCATTTGCGTCTTTAAAAAAGCTGATCATAATCAGAAGGATGATGATCCCCACCGGGAAGGCCGCAATGATGCTCACGGACTGCAGGTTGCTCATGGAGCTTTCCGAAAACACCAGCGCAACAGGGAAGGCGATCAGCAGCAGACACCAGGCCAGCTGTACGGCCCAGTGGGGGCTCTGGCCCTCCTTAAGCTCCCGGTAGCTGTAGCAGGAGGCAATCAGGGCGATCGAATCAAAGGACGTGGCATAAAATGCGATCATCGTCACGAGGACAAGGACAAGGACGAACCAGGAATTGGGAATGGTCCGGATGATCGAAAGAATCAGCTCGTACAAATCCCCGCTCTCCTGATACCGGGCGACAAAGTCCACCCCCTCCAGCACCTGCTTCCCCAGGGAATAATTCCCCAGGATCACGAAGCTGATAATCGTGGAACCCACGCCGAAGCCGTAGCCTCCCAGGATCGTCTGTCGGATCGTCCTCCCCCTGGAAATGCTCCCGATAAAAAACGGGGCGGCCACACACCAGACCATCCAGTAAGACCAGTAAAAAATCGTCCAGTTCTGCGGAAAGGACGTGGCCCGCTCCGGATCCGTATACGTGGAAAGCTCAAAAAAATTCTGAAGCAGCCTTCCCAGGGAGGAAAATCCGGTCTCGATAATGTAGCGGGCCTCCCCGCCAAACAGCAGCACATAGGCCAGCAGCCCGAAAAAGAGATAAATACAGGATCTTGCCAGTATACTGATCCCCTTAAAACCGTGCAGCAGAGAATAGGTATATACGGCGCAGGTCACCAGAAGGATCGCCACCGTGATCACCTTTCGGTCCATTTGGATGTGGAACAGCTCCTCCAGAATGCCGGACATCAGAGGAGTGGCCACCGCAAAGGTGGTGGCAGTGCCCGCCAGCAGGGCAAAAACCGCCAGCAGGTCGATGAACCTGCCCGGCAGGCCGTCCGTATGCCTGCCGAGAAGCGGCCGGCACGCCTCCGAATACTTCTGCCTGCTCCTCTTCCTGACGTGGAGCATAAACCCAAAGGCAACTGCCAGCATCAGATAAAAGCCCCAGGGAATCAGGCTCCAGTGGAACACCGGATAGACGCTGGCCCAGTCCTGTATGCTTCCAAGCTCTGCAATATGAGGGTCAGCGGCGTACATGACCCATTCTGAAAAGGAATAAAACAGAATGTCCGCCGCCAGCCCCGCCGTAAACATCATGGAGCCCCAGGCAAAAAAAGAAAACTTCGGCTTTTCCCCCGGATCCCCCAAAACGATATTCCCGTATCCGGACACGGCCACGAAAAGAGAGACAAGAAACACCCCCAGGCCCACAGCCAGATAAAAGACCCCCAGCGTGTCTCCGAACAGCGAACGGATCCCGCTCAGGATTTCCTGCGATCCGGAGGGAAAACAGGCAAACAGCAGGCTGAGCACAACCACCGTCGTCAGAGGCACCAGAAAAACGGCCCGGTCAATTCTCTTCCCGCTTTCCTTTTCCACCGCTTCGTTTCGTTTCATATAAGATCCTCCTCTTAAAAGCCCTCCCGCCTCCCAGGCAAATATTTTTCGTAGCCGGAATCCAGCGCCGCCAGCTCGGCCAGGCTGTCCACCTCCAAAACGTCCCCCGGCTTCATCTCAAAAATCCCAAGCCGGTATTCCTCCGGGTACCGGAACAGGGCGATGTCGTCCCAGTAAATCTGCCGGTTCCTCTTTTGCTCAAATTCCGTCTCCAGATGCCCCTTCAGCCGTCTGCCGTCCTCTTTATTCCAGCGGGAAACGCTGAAAAGCTGCCATCCTCCCGCACCGCCGCTCCTGCTGCAGGAGACAATCCGCTCCCCCTCTACGGTCAAAAGCCACTCGGCCGTGGGGGCGTCGGTCCATACCGCCTGATATCCGGACCGGCCAAACTCCCGGAACAAAACCTCCGGGCGGCGGATAATCTGGTCCCCGTCCAGAATCATCACATCCTCCAGATACTCCCTGGCCGCATAAAGCGAAGAAATGTTGTTGCACTCCGCATAACAGGGATTCTCGATCAGCTTTACCCCCGGATAATCCCTCACAAGGGGCTCGAACTGCTCCTTTAAATATCCGACCACCACATAGATCTCTAAAATCCCGTTTTCCCGGAGCCCCCGAAGGATCGTGTCGATCATCCGGACTCCTCCCACCCGGACCAGCGGCTTGGGAACCCGGCGGGTGACCGGATACATCCTCGCCCCGTTCCCGGCCGCCATGATAATGGCCCGCTCTACTTTGCTCATGTTTTTTCATCCTCCCGGCCGGACCGAAGCGCCCCGGCCGCAATGCCGTAATAATCTTTTGCATAACGGTACTGCCGGAGGGAATATTCTCCGAATTCCACTCCCAGATTCCGCTTATATTCACACCAGTTGCTCCAAAGCAGGCCGCAGACCGCAATATAACAATATATCTTGATCCGGATCTCTTCCCGGCACCCTTCCGTAAAATACTGGTCAATAAG
The DNA here is from genome assembly GCA_949740745.1 of uncultured Lachnospiraceae bacterium. Lineage (GTDB taxonomy): Bacteria > Bacillota > Clostridia > Lachnospirales > Lachnospiraceae > Lientehia. The sequence continues at coordinate 7,377 of CATJIW010000017.1, forward strand.
CCGGTCAATCTGCTCCCTTTCATACAGAGAATAAATGCAGAACATCGCAATGTCCACGTGGGGATCCTGCATCGCCGCATATTCCCAGTCGATGAGCCGGATCTCCTCTTCCCCCTCCTCGTTCTGAAAGAGAAGGAAATTGTCCGGCACGGCGTCAATGTGCGTAAGCGTCCGCTCCCCCGCCTGCCCGTCAAGAAAGGGCCGCAGAGAAAATACCCTCTCCTTCGTCTGCCGGTAATCCTCATAGGCAGAGGGCTTCCCCTCCCAGAGAGCTTCGTAAAATTCAATATGACCAAAAAGGTCAAACTCATGGTCCGCCCTCAGCTTAAGCCCATGGAATTCCCGGAGCTTCTTCATGCAGGCGGCAGTCTCCGCCGGATTTTCAGGGTCGCAGGTCCTGGCGCCCGCAATAAAACGGGCGATCTTGTACCCGTTCTCCGGATTAATCAAAATGACGTCCTCGCAGATATTCCTTCCCCCGACGGTCTCGTAAGCCGCCGCTTCCTCCCGGCGGTTAATAAGCCGCTCCGTCCCCTCTCCCGGAATGCGCATGATATAAGCGCTCCCTTTACAGGAAAACAGAAACGAACGGTTCGTCATGCCTTTTTTTAACGCCGAAATTCCCGTGATCTCATCCATGGAAACGCCAAGGACCCCGGCGATCATCTGCAGCTTATCTGACTGGAGCTGGCTGGACTCGCCGTCCAGCTCCCGAAGCTCCTCATAGGTATTGACCTCCGCCACCAGCTCCCGGCGAATAACCCTCGCCCGGACCGTAAACCGGCCCCGCTCATAGAGGGCAGTCTCCCAAAACAGGCCGTTCCCGCCCCTTTTTCGGGCAAGAGCCTCCATCCGCCCTCTGACGCGCCCGGCATCCTCCTCCAGCAGATAGGCAATTCCCACCATGGCGTTTCCCTCTTCCCCCTCGGAAACGGAGACCAGCTCCAGCTTCCGGTTGACGCGGACGGCCCCGCCCGCCTCCTTCCGGTCACTCACCATGTACCAGGAATACAATTCGCAGGAGCGAAAGGGATTTCTGGCACACCAAAGGTCACAGGGAATAATATAGCTGTTCGACAGATGCTTCTCCGCCCGCTTCAGCGAATAAAGATTATTCTTGACTCCGTAGTCCGGATTGACGATCAGCCGGACCCCAAAACGGTCGATCAGGTAATCAAACCGCTCCTTCATATATCCGACCACCACATAGATTTCCCGGATCCCCGCCTCGTGGAGCTGCCGGATCAGCCGCTCGATCAGCGGCTCCCCCCTCACCTCCAGAAACGCCTTCGGACCCTCCCTGTTGATGGGCACCATGCGCATTCCGAAGCCCGCCGCCAAAATCACGGCATTTTTCGGCTTCCCGGCGGAAATGATTTGATCCGCCTTTTCCGTCGGCCGGAAATTCCCGTCCAGATACCCATCCTCCTTCAGACTCCTTAAGCACCGGTTGGCCATTCCCAGCGAAAAGCCGCAGGCCTCCGCCAGCATCCGCTGATTCACGTAGGGCGCTTCCCACAGCCTGCGCAGGACGTCACATTCCCATATGTTCATATTACATTATTCTCCATTTTTCGTGAACAAATTGTCGTAAATCCGTCCCCCGCCGACGTGACAGGGGACGATATAAATAAGCATATGCCCTTTTTTCCAAAAAGTCAATGGGTTTTGCCGTATCTCCTGGCCAGCCGGTGTCTGATATAGCTGGCGCCGACCTCGCCGCTGTGTCCCAGATTATAAAAATGCTGCTGCTTCAGGGCGGCGATCCGTTCCCGGTAGGCCTCCTGGTTGGCCAGGAGCTCCTCCACAACGGGAGCCAGAGCCTTCACCTCGCTCTTTTCCACCTGGCGGCCCACCTTGGAGCGGGCCGTAAGGTCAAAAGGAACCAGCGGAATCTTCTGATAATCCTCGTTGATGACCTTCAGCTTCGTGTTGATGAAAAGAGAAGGCTTGTCCGTGGTAAAGGAAAACTCATAAGCGATGCCGCTCCAGTCCGTGACCACCAGGTCGGCCGTATAAACCGTCACGTTGGAGGAAAAATCCGTCTCGATCACGAAATCCTCCGACATCCGTTCCCGGTACCGCTCCATCACCGCCTTCATCTGCATGGGGAAGCGGCGCACGTACTGGGGATGGGGGCGGATGATGATTCGGTAGCCCTTCCCATACAGGGCTTCCACCAAATCGTCCAGGCAGGAATCCATGATGTTGTCATACTGCCACGACGGCGCGATCAGGATCGTCTTTTTCGGATTTTCCACCTTGCCCATGGCCTCGTAGGAATCAATCATGTCGTCAAGCAGGCCGTAGCCGCATTCAATAATCCGCTTCCTCCTTGTATGCCGCAGCTTCTCAATGGCACGGGCCTCTATGGCCTGCTCCCTGCTGACCACGAGAAGCGTGTCATAGGCGTCCAGGGCCCCGGTCCGGTAAGCCAGATTGTCGCTGGAGCAGCCATGATCCATAAATATATACTCCACATTCTTCCGGACCCTAGACCGCTTGATATGGTACTTCTCCAAATCCGGCGTCGTCATGACCACGATATCCGCCTCCAGCTTCATCATCAGCGGGATCAGCCGGGTCTCGTCCACATAATAGGGACGGATCCTCGGATTGTTTTTCTGAAAAACCGCATCATCCGGGTCGCTGGTCACATAATGGATCGTCAGGTCCGTATCCTTAAGAAGCGCCTCGATAAGCCTCCGGAAATATTTATAAAACCCGCTTCCTTCCGAATAAAACATCACCTTCATGTTCTTTGCGTTCTCCGGCGCAAAAAACTGCTTATAATACCTTTTCGCCAGCGCAGCGTTCTTTTTCTTCTTCGCCTGCTCTTCCTCTACAGACTGCTTCAGGTCCTTCAGCGCCTTATAATCTATATATTTCTGCGGAGGATAGACCACGTTCACCAGGTAGGTGACCCCGATGGAAAACAGGTTGCCGAAGGTCCAGTAAAGCCCCACCGCCGCAGGAACGATCAGCGCAAAAAAGCCGGAAAAGGCGACCATGAACGCCGTCATGCCCCACCGGGAAAGACGGTTCTGCTCGATCTGCAGGACATTGATCTTATTCTGAACATAACACATGAGAAACGCGGACGCCCCCGCCAGGACCGGGAAAAGGAGCAGCCCCCCCGCCGCCGCAGGATTCGGCGTCCTCGTAAGGTCCAGCCCGAAGAAATCCAGGCGCATCCCCTGGATGGCGGCCACCGCCTCCCCCGCCCCCGGAATCGCCAGAAAGGCGTCCGGCACGTTCCGAATCTGTTCCACCGCGGCAAGCTGGGCCGTCGTCCCAAGCTCCCCCGCCGTCGTTCCCAAAAGCTCCGCCGCCTTCTCCACGAAAGCCCCCTGGAGCGCCGCCGGCAGATGCAGAATATGCTTAAGCGGCCTGTAAACCACGTCCAGCAGTCCGAAAATAATCGGAAGCTGGAGCAAAAGGGGCCAGACGCCCGCCATGGGGCTGTAACGCTCCTTCTTATAAAGGGCCGACTGGGCATCAATAAAGGCGTCCTTGTCGTCCACGTACTGATAGCGCAGGGCGTCAAGCTGAGGCTTCATCCGTACCATTTTTATGGAATTCTTCTGCACCAGCAGGGATATGGGAAACATGACGGCCTTCGTCAGCAGCGTAAATAAAATAAGCGCCAGGCCGTAATGGCGAAATATCTGATAGCACGCCCACATCACCCAGCCCAGCGGCACGCCCACGACTGTATTGATCAAATTCATAGCTTATTTCCTCTGCAATCTGTAAAATTTAGGAAAATACACGCATACTCCTCTGGCCAGAATATCCTCCCGGCGGACGAAAGGCTCCTCCCAAAAGCGGGAATCCTTCGATTCCCTCCGGTTATCCCCCAAAACCACGTAGCATCCCTCCGGCACCAGAGTCTCGGGATAAACGTCGTCGGAAAACTCCTCCACGTACCCCTCCTCCAGAAGCCGTCCGTCCAGATAGACCCTGCCGTCACGAAGGGCGAAGGTCTGGCCCGGAACGGCGACGATGCGCTTCACCAGCCACCGCCTCTTTCCGATCTCCGGATGATGAAAAAAAACCACGTCCCCCGTCCGGGGCTCATCCGTTTGATAGGCCAGACGATATCCCAAAACCATGGAACCGGAAGGAACGGCAGGCTCCATGGAACCGGAG
>CATJIW010000018.1 GCA_949740745.1 uncultured Lachnospiraceae bacterium
TGGTCGACGGCAGAGGCGTTTATATGAGGAAGGCGCAGCTTCGGCCTCTCGTCGAGACCCATTATTCCATTCAAAAAGAGGAAGAGCTTCTCAGGGAGAGTCTGGTGCGGACGGCTCTTTCTTATTTGCACACGCCTTACCGATGGGGCGGGAAAACGCCGTGGGGCATCGACTGTTCCGGCCTTTGCTCGATGGTGTATCTGCTCCATGGGATCCATATTTACCGGGATGCGTCCATCAAAGAGGGATATCCGGTGAAGGAAATTCCTGTCTGCAGCGTAAGGCCGGGAGACCTTCTTTATTTTCCGGGCCATATGGCCCTCTATATCGGGTATTTTCAGTATGTTCACGCCACGGGGCGGATGGGGCAGGATGGAGTTGTGGTAAGCAGCCTGAACCATACGGCGCCCAATTACCGGAGGGATCTGGCCTCCACGGTGACGGCGGCGGGAAGCATTTTCTGAAAGTTTCAATATTATTTTCTAAACAAAGCATAAAATCCATTGACTTTCCACAAAATCCTATTATAATAATTTCTCGTGTTAATGATTTACCTGGTTAATCATTTGGGGGAGTGAGGGCATGAAAGCGGATTCTGCAGGCGGCCGTTTTTTTGAACTGATCAGCAGGCTCCACCGGCTGATCTGCATGCAGGACATGGTCCTGAAATTAAATCCGGGAGAGCTTATGATGCTGATACAGGTGGAATGCTTTCTGGAGAAGCATCCGGAAAGCCCGGGCGTCAAGCCTTCGGAGCTGACCATGGACGGCTATATCAGCAAGCCGGCCGTGTCCAAGATGATCGGGACGCTGGAGGAAAAGGGATATCTTTTCCGAAGGGCGTCTCAAAAGGACCGGCGGGTGGTCTATGTGAATTTGACGGAGGCCGGGAGGAGGAACCTGGAGGCGGAGCGGAGCTATCGGGACAGGGCGGTGCGCCAGATCGAAGAACGCATGGGAGGCGAGGATATGGAACATCTTTTGGAGCTGACGGAACAATTCATTCTCTGTGCCAAGGAGGTATTCCGGAAGGACTTAGAACGGGAAGGCGAATGGAAAACGAGACGGATCAAAGAGACTTAAAGGAGAACGACAAGGATGATCAAGATTTTAAAATATCTCAGAGAATCGGCGGGCTGGGCGCTTCTTGTCCTGGCGCTTCTGGGGCTGCAGGCTTACTGCGACCTGTCCCTTCCCCAGTATACCTCGGATATTGTGGACGTGGGAATCCAGCAGGGCGGGATTTCTCATTCTGCGCCGGAGGCCGTCCGGCAGGAGGAGCTTGAGAAGCTGTTCCTGTTTTTGGAGGACGGGGAGAGGCAGACCGTGGAGGGCTCTTATTTGCTGCTTTCCACAGAGAACTTTTCTGCGGAGGAATATGCCCGTTACGGGAAGAAATACCCGGCTTCTGCAAAAGAACCCATACTAATAAGGAAAGATCTGTCCGACGAGGCCCTGAAAGAGCTGGACGGGATTTTAAGCCGGGCGGAGGCCGGAGCAGTCATGGCCGGGCAGATGGGCCTGGAGCTTTCTCCGGAAACGGCGGCGGATCTCAGGAAAGAACTGGACCGGCAGGCGGAGGCGCTTTCCGACTCCATGCTGAGCCAGCTTGGGACGACTTACGTGAAAGCGGAATATGAGGCCATTGGCGTAAACGTGAAGAAGCTGCAGACGGATTATCTGTTCCTTTCCGGCCTTAAGATGCTGGGAATCGCCCTTCTTGCCATGGCGGCCAGCGTGCTTGTCTGCCTGATCGCCTCACGGGTGGCCGCTTCTGTGGGAATGCGGCTGAGGGACCAGGTGTTCCGGAAGGTGATTTCCTTTTCCGGAGGAGAGATGGACCGGTTTTCCACCTCCTCCCTGATCACACGGAGCACCAACGATATCCAGCAGGTCCAGCTTGTGACGGTGCTGCTTTTACGGATGGTGCTGTACGCTCCCATCATCGGCATCGGCGGCCTGGTGAAGGTGATCCGTTCCGGCGTTTCCATGGCCTGGATCATCGGCGTGGCCGTGCTGGCGGTCAGTGTCCTGGTGGTCATCCTTATGGCGGCGGCCATGCCGAAGGTCGAGCTGATGCAGAAGCTTGTGGACCGGGTCAATCTGGTGGCCAGGGAGATTTTGACCGGCCTTCCCGTGATTCGGGCCTTCAGCCGGGAGAAGCATGAGGAGAAGCGGTTTGACGCAGCCAACCGGGATCTGACGAGGACCATGCTCTTTACCAACCGGTGCATGTCCTTCATGATGCCCGCCATGATGTTTATTATGAACGGGATCACGGTACTGATTATCTGGACCGGGGCCCACGGGATCGACGCCGGGAGGCTGCAGGTCGGGGACATGATGGCCTTTATCACCTATACCATGCAGATCGTTATGGCGTTCCTGATGATTACCATGGTGTCCATCATGCTTCCGAGGGCGGCCGTGGCGGCGAACCGCATCGACGAGGTACTGACGACGGAGGTTTCCATTGAGGAGCAGGCCTCCCCGGCTTCTCTGCCCGGGAATGCGGGAGGCGTCGTGGAATTCAGCCATGTTTCCTTCCGGTATCCCGGAGCGGGAAATGACGTGCTCCATGACATTACCTTTACGGCGAGGCCGGGAGAGACGACGGCCTTTATCGGCAGCACGGGGAGCGGAAAATCCACCCTGGTGAATCTTCTTCCAAGGCTGTATGACGTGACGGAGGGCTCTGTCAGGGTAGACGGCGTGGACGTGCGGGAATTGTCCTTAAAGGAGCTGAGGGAGCAGATCGGGTTCGTACCGCAAAAGGGTGTACTCTTTTCCGGAACCATCGCCTCGAACCTGAGGTTTGGAAACCGGGACGCAGGCGAGGACGAGCTTAGGGCGGCGGCTGCCGTCGCTCAGGCGGCGGATTTCGTGGAGGAAAAGCCGGAGCAGTATGAAAGCCATATTGCCCAGGGCGGCGCCAATGTGTCCGGCGGGCAGAAGCAGCGGCTTTCCATTGCCAGGGCCGTGGCGAAAAAGCCCAATATCTATGTGTTTGACGACAGCTTTTCTGCTCTGGACTTTAAGACGGATGCGGCGCTCAGGCGGGCGCTGAACGAATATGCGGCGGACAGCACGAAGCTTCTGGTGGCGCAGAGGGTCAGCACCATCCTCCATGCGGAGCAGATCATCGTGCTGGACGAGGGCCGGATTGCAGGAAAGGGAACCCATGAAGAGCTCCTTAAGAGCTGCGAGGTCTACCGGCAGATTGCGGGCTCCCAGCTTTCGGAGAAAGAGCTTGTCGGAAATTCGAAAGAGAAGGACTTTGCCGGGAACGGGGGAAAGGAGGAATTTGGACATGCGTAACGAGACAGACAGAGCCCCGGAACAGAAAAAAGAAAATCCCGCCTCCGGGATGCGCAGGAGAGGAATGGGAGGTCATGGAGGCCCCGCCGGCGGAAGCGGGGAAAAAGCCAAAAATTTCGGGAAGACCATGAGAAAGCTGACTGTCTACATGGGACGGTACAAGTGGGGAATTCTGACGGTCCTTATTTTTGCGGTGGCCAGCACCGTGTTCAATGTGGTCGGGCCGAAGATTCTGGGAAAGGCGACCACCAGGATCTTTACCGGGCTGACCGGCAGGCTTTCCGGAGGCCCCGGCATTGATTTTCCCGCCATCGGGAGGATCCTTTTCACCCTTTTGGCCCTCTATGGCGTTAGCGCCCTGTGCGGCTTTGTCCAGGGCCTGACCATGACGACCATTTCCCAGAAGGTCAGCTTCCGCATGCGGAAGGAAATGTCGGAAAAGATCAGCCGGCTGCCTATGAATTATTATGATACGAAGACCCACGGCGAGGTGCTTTCCAGAATCACCAACGACGTGGACACCCTGGGGCAGAGCCTGAACCAGAGCATCACCCAGATGATCACCTCGGTGACTACCATCATCGGCGTGTTTGTCATGATGCTCTCCATCAGCCCTCTTATGACGGTGATCGCCCTCCTGATCCTTCCGGTTTCTATGGGAATGATTTCCTTTATTATTAAACGCTCCCAGCGGTTTTTCCGGCAGCAGCAGGAATACCTGGGGAGGGTCAACGGTCAGGTGGAGGAAAGCTACGGGGGCCATACGGTCATCAAGGTTTTTAACCGGGAGGAGGAGGTCCTTCGAGAATTCAGCGGAACCAACCAGATCCTGTACCAGTCTGCCTGGAAATCCCAGTTTTTTTCCGGCATGATGCAGCCGGTCATGCAGTTCGTGGGAAATTTGGGATACGTGGCCGTGGCCATCGCAGGCGGCTTCCTGACCATCCGGGGCCGGATTCAGGTGGGGGACATCCAGTCCTTTATCCAGTACGTGCGTAATTTTACCCAGCCCATCACCCAGATGGCTCAGGTGTCCAACCTGCTCCAGTCCACGGCGGCCGCCGCGGAACGGGTCTTTGAATTTCTGGAAGAGCCGGAGGAGGACCAGACGGCGGAGAATCCGGCTTCCCTTGCGGGGATCGAAGGGAACGTGTCCTTCGACCATGTGAAATTCGGCTACCGGCCGGACAAGATCATTATCAATGATTTTTGCGCCGAGATTTCGGCCGGAAAGAAGATTGCCATCGTCGGTCCAACCGGCGCAGGCAAGACCACGCTGGTGAAGCTTCTGATGCGTTTTTATGACGTGAACGGCGGGGCCATCCGTATTGACGGGGAGGATATCCGTTCCTTTAACCGGAGCGAGCTTCGGGAGCTGTTCGGCATGGTCCTTCAGGACACCTGGCTCTTTAAAGGCTCCATTATGGAAAACATCCGTTACGGGAAGCTGGAAGCCACGGACGAGGAGGTCATTGCCGCGGCGAAGGCGGCTCATGCCCATCATTTTATTTCCACCCTGCCGGACGGCTATGGCCTGGAGCTTAATGAGGAGGCGGGGAATGTGTCCCAGGGCCAGAAGCAGCTTCTGACCATTGCCAGGGCCATTCTGGCGGACAATAAGATCCTGATCCTGGACGAGGCCACGAGCTCCGTGGATACCAGGACCGAGGAGCGGATCCAGAAGGCCATGGACAACCTGATGAAGGGCCGGACCAGCTTTGTCATCGCCCACAGGCTCTCCACCATCCGGGACGCCGACCTGATACTGGTCATGAAGGACGGCGACATCATCGAGCAGGGCACCCACGAGGAGCTGCTTGAAAAACAGGGCTTCTATGCGGAGCTTTATAACAGCCAGTTTGAGCGGACCGCATAGAGAGCCTGCCGGTTTATCGATTTATCGGGGCTCGATCCTGGGGATCGAGTCGTCGTAATCCAGGACGACCACGTCCAGGGCTTCGGGACCCCAGGTGCCGTTGATGATGCACATGGTGTACATGGTCCCGGCCTCCACGTCCGTCAGGATGGACAGGAGCGGATTATCCTCCTCCTGTCCGGGAGTCAGGTAAAAGCCGTATTCGCCGGGCCGGAAAGGCTTGAAGTGAGTCACTTCCTTGAAGGTCACGTCGGCGAAAACCAGCTTGTTCCCGTAAAGGAAGACGTCCAGGGGGCCGCTTTTGTAAGCCAGGTTGGCGGCGCGGAGGCATCCGAACCCGGCAGGAAACAGAGGGCACATGTAGTCAAAGATCTGTTTCAGGTCCAGCCCGTTGTCCGTCTGGATGATAGCGAGAGTATATTTAATAGGAAGGAAAAAGGGCAGGGTCTTCTGCAGATAGACCCTTCTGGTCCGGGTGCCGGCCAGGGTGATGGTCAGAAATCCGGTTTTGAAGTCCGCATAGCCGGTGACGGTCCGGTAAGGAAGCTCCGACAGAAGGGACACGTCGTCCACGGAGACCTGGAGGGCTTCCGTATTGGCGGCAGCATGGAAAAAACGAATGTAACAGGAGGTTTCGTTCAAAGGAACCATCCTTTCAGAAAATACTGTTGCTTTATCATATGCGGCAGTTCCCGGTTGGTGCCGAAGAGAGAAACAGAAATGATTTTCTTCCATGGACTCTTATAAAATTAGTAAAAAAAGAACTGTTAAAAAATGGAGTTTATGATATAATAGGGACA
>CATJIW010000019.1 GCA_949740745.1 uncultured Lachnospiraceae bacterium
AGAAGTCACTCGGGAAAGAATCCCTCCTGCCTTCTTAGGTCTTGCCTCCACGGCGCAAAGGGCTTTTCCCGGAAATATTGCCAGAATATTCAATGATTTCTTGAGTTTCGCAATTGCCTGTAATCTTTGAAAGCAGGGAGGTGAGAATGCGAAAGATGGATTATGAACAATTGTACAATGCCTGTTACATGCAGGTATACTCCTACGTCATGACCCTGACGAAAAACAGGGATCTGGCGGAGGAGATCACACAGCACACCTTTTATAAGGCCCTGGCGTCCAAATCCGAATTCCGGAAAGGCTCCGGCGAGCTCACCTGGCTGTGCGCCATTGCCAAAAACGCCTTTTTCGATGAAATGCGGCGGCAGAAGCGCTTTGCCCCCGACGCTCCCGCCGACAGAGATCTTCTTTCGGAATGCGACCCGGAAGCAAAGGCGGCCGATACAGACGCCGCCTACCGGGTCCACCTAATTCTCCATCGGCTGGAAGAGCCTTATAAAGAAGTCTTTTCCCTCCGGGTGTTCGGTGAACTTCCCTTTTCCAGAATCGCCTCCCTTTTCGGAAAGACAGAAAGCTGGGCCAGAGTCACATACCACCGCGCCCGCCTGAAAATCAAAGAAAGGATGGATCATGACCATGAAACAAGCCTGTGAGGTCATACGGGACCTTCTGCCCCTTTATGTGGACGGCGCCTGCAGCAGCGCCAGCAGAGAGATGATCGAAAAACACCTGGCAGAGTGCGGCGCCTGCAGCGCACTTTTGGAAGCCATGAAATCAAATACCTGTGATAAAGCCCTGCAGTTGGAAAAAGAGGAGGTGATCGCCCGTCATGCCAGATCTCAAAACCGAAGAACCCTGGCCCTGGGAGCCGGAATCGCAGGCATGTTATGTATTCCGATCCTCGTCTGCCTGATCGTGAACCTGGCGGTGGGCCACGCCCTGGACTGGTTTTTCATCGTCCTGACCGCAATGATGGTCCTTGGATCCCTGCTGGTGGTCCCGCTTATGGCCGAGAGAAGGCGCGGGCTCTATACGCTCTTTAGTTTCACAGGAAGCCTGCTTCTTTTATTATTCACCTGCGCCGTCTATACGGGAGGAAGCTGGTTTTTCGTTGCGGGAAGCGCCGTATTGTTCGGCCTCTCCGTCTTCTTTACCCCTTGTGCGGCCCTCTCCCTTCCCCTTCCGGCCTTCTGGAAACGAAACAGAGGACTGTTCGTCCTCACCGTAGACACCTTCCTCCTTGCTCTGATGCTGCTTTGCATCGGCCTTTTCGTAAACAGCCGGACCTACTGGAGGCTTATGCCGCCGATCGTGCTGTTCAACGCCGGGTTCCTCTGGCTCCTGTTCCTTGCGTGCCGGTATTTAAAGATCAGCCGGTGGTTCCGGGCGGGGATCGCCAGCATCCTGACCGGATGGTACGTATTCGCCGTCGACCGGGTGACTGCCCTGATCCTCGGGGAGCCCCGCCCCTGGCCCGGCCTTTCTCTCAGCCTGTGGAATGTCCGGACCACCGACGGAAATCTCAAATGGCTGCTCCTGATCGCAGCCGTCCTGACGGGGCTGGCATGCATCGGAATCGGAATCGTCCGTCAAAAACGTCAAAAATAAAAGAATCCGGAACAGAGCCGTACCGGCCCGCTGTTCCGGATTCTTTTATTCCCGAAAAGGGCGTTTTACACGCCCTGTGCCTCGTCGATGGCCTTCCCGATGTCACGGCGCATATATTTGTTCTCAAAGCGCACCCACTCTGCCGCCCTGTAAGCGTTGGCGCGGGCCGCTTTCAGATCTTCGCCCTTGGCCGTCACGCCCAGCACCCGGCCGCCGTTTGTGACGATCCCTTCGCCGGTCCGCTTCGTCCCGGCATGGAACACATAATAGCCTTCGTCCTCTTTCGCCTTCACCGTATCCAGGCCGTCGATAAGGAAGCCCTTCTCGTAGGACACCGGATAACCGTCGGAAGCCAGGACCACGCAGACGGCCGCATTGTCCTCAAATTCCAGAGTGATATCCGAGAGCGTCCCGTCAATACAGGCCCCCATCACATCCACAATATCGTTCTTCATCCGGGGGATCACCACCTGGGCCTCCGGATCGCCGAACCGGGCGTTGTATTCCAGCACCCTGGGCCCGTCCTCCGTCAGCATAAGGCCGAAGAAAATAATTCCCTTAAAGGTTCTCCCCTCCGCCCGCATGGCATCCACCGTCGCCTGGTAAATATGCTCCCGGCAGAATTCATCCACCTCTTTGGTGTAAAAGGGACTGGGGGAAAAGGTTCCCATCCCGCCGGTATTTAAGCCCGTGTCCCCGTCCCCGGCCCGCTTATGGTCCTGGGCGGAGGTCATAATCCGCACCGTGTCCCCGTCTACGAAGGAGAGCACCGATACCTCCCGGCCTGTCAGGAATTCCTCGACGACCATCTGGTTCCCCGCTGCGCCGAACTTCCTGTCCAGCATGATCTCCCGTACTCCCGCCTTCGCCTCATCCAGAGTATTGCAGATCAGAACGCCCTTTCCCAGAGCCAGGCCGTCCGCCTTTAAGACAATGGGGAACTTTGCCGTTTC
>CATJIW010000020.1 GCA_949740745.1 uncultured Lachnospiraceae bacterium
GAAAAGCTATGCGGGAGGGGAAGAAGGGGCGGCAGAGGAAACGGCGGCAGAAAACGCACTGATCACGCAGGAAGCGGACGCACAAGAGGCGGCAGGAGAGGCCGTGCAGGAGGCAAAGGCAGAGGACGGGCCGGGAGAGCTTTACGCCATCAGCGCCGTGCTTTTGGACGGGGATTCGGGCCGGGTGCTCTATGAAAAAAACGGTTACGAGATGCGGCCCATGGCCAGCACCACCAAGATCATGACCTGCATCCTGGCCCTGGAAAGCCTGGACGAAGAGACGGCCGTCACCGCATCGGCCAGGGCTGCCTCCCAGCCCAAGGTCCGCCTGGGGATGCGGGAGGGAGAGCAGTATGTCCTAAAAGACCTGCTGTATTCCCTGATGTTAGAGTCCCACAACGATTCGGCTGTAGCCGTGGCGGAAGCGGTGTCCGGGAGTGTGGAGGACTTTTCGGCGCTGATGAACCAGAAGGCCGGGGAGCTGGGCTGTGAGAACACCTGTTTTTTGACTCCCAACGGGCTGGATGCGAAGAAGGAAGAAGACGGCGTTACTGCGGTCCATTCCACCACGGCGGCAGATTTGGCCCGGATTATGCGTTACTGTACCATGGAATCGCCGAAGAAAGACCGGTTCCGGGAGATCACAGGAACGGCCTCCTATCAGTTCCGGGCCGGCGGCCGGAATTTTTCCTGTATAAACCACAATGCCTTTCTCAGTATGATGGAAGGGGCTTTTTCCGGAAAAACCGGCTTTACCGGGCAAGCCGGGTACTGCTACGTGGGGGCCCTGGAACGGGACGGGAAGACCCTGATCGTGGCCCTTCTCGGCTGCGGCTGGCCCAATAATAAAAGCTATAAATGGAGCGATACAAAAAAGCTGATGGAATACGGACTTTCCTGTTATGCGTACCGGGACATTTACCAGAAGCCGGAGCTTTCCGACCTTCCCGTAGAAGAAGGGATCCCGGCGGATGAAGATGCGGCCGGAACAGCCTTCGTGCCCCTGGTGGAGGTAAAGGGAGAGGGGAGCCGCTGGCAGCTCCTGATGAAAGAGGGTGAGACGGTGGAGGTTCAGATGGAACTGGAGGAGTCCCTGACGGCTCCCGTGGCAAAGGATAAGGCCGTAGGGAAGATCCTGTACCGGCTGGACGGGGAGGTGGTGGCCTTCAGCGAGATCCGGACGGCAGCCTCGGTGGAGAAGCTGGACTTTCGGTGGTGTGCGCTTCAGGTGCTGGGATGTTTTTTAGATATGGGAAAAAAGTAAAAAACAGTTGCCAAGCCTCTCCATTTGTGGTAGAATATCTATGTTTGGCCCAGGAGGTGTGAAGATGACTGCTATGAAAGTGATTTTAACCGTGGTTTTTCTGATTATATGTGTGGCATTGATGGTGATCGTACTGCTCCAGGAGGGGAAGTCCGCAGGGCTGACCGGATCGATCAGCGGCGGATCTGAGACTTACTGGGGGAAGAACAAGGGACGTTCCGCAGAAGGGAAGTTGGAGAAGCTGACCAGATACGGCGTGATTTTATTTATGGTGTTGGCTCTTGTTCTGAATATGTTTTGATCATGGCGCATTCGGAAAGATGAGCGCCTGTGTCTCATTTGCCGGACAGGATCAGAGCAGGGAAAAGACGGGATTCATTGACTTGCCAGAGCACAAAGGACAGGCTTTGGGGGTGGATGGATCCCTTTTTACGTATGGAGACAAAAAAATGCAGGAACCTGATGAATAGAGGAGTTTATGGAGAAGAAGAGAAAGAAAGAAAACAGAAAAAACGGCAGGAAGGGCACCGCAGGTGCGGGAAAGCCCTGGGAGAAGCGGCAGGACGGCCGTAGACGGGGGAAGGCGCCAAAGATGAGCGGCGGGAGAGATGCTGCCGGCAGAAGGAACAGACCGGAGCAGAACTCTGCCGGAGCGGGAAGCGAAGCGCCGGGACAGGCGGAACGAAGTGCTCTGGAGGAAAGAAAGAAACGGCTTTTGGAGCTTACGGGGCATAAGGACTATAAGCCCATGAAGGTAAAGGAGCTGGCGATCCTTCTGGGGATTGCCAGGGAGGACCGGCCTCTTTTGCAGGAGGCGCTTGACGCTTTGCTGTCGGAAGGAAAGCTTGGGCTTTCCAAACGGGGAAAGTACGCCCCGGTGGAACGCTTCCTGGTAAAAGGGACCTTTATCGGGAACCGGAAGGGCTTCGGATTTGTGGCGCCGGAGCCGGGAGACGGAAAAGAAACGGGACCGGACCTTTATATCGGAGAACGGGACACCCTGGGCGCCATGGACGGGGATACGGTTCAGGCTGCAATCCTTTACGGGAGGCGGTGGGGCAGGAATCAGAATCCGGAAGGGAAGATTGTCCGGATCCTGGAGCGGGCCCACAGGGAGGTGGTGGCCACCTATGAGCGGTGCCGTCATTTCGGCTTTGCCGTTCCCCTGAGCGGAAAGCTGGGAAAGGACGTATTTATTCCGGAGGAGGCTTCCCGGGAGGCCCAGACGGGGGAGCGGGTGCTGGTGGAGATCACCGATTACGGAAACGGAAGGAAAAATCCGGAGGGACGGGTGACGGAGATCCTTGGCCGGGCGGATGCGCCGGGGGTGGACGTTTTGTCGGTGGCGAAGGCCTACGGCTTTGAGAGTGAATTTCCTCCGGAGGTGCTTGCGGAGGCAGAGCGGATCCCGCCGGAGGTTTTGGAGGAAGAACGGGCGGGCAGGAGGGATCTCACGAAGCTTCCCACGGTGACCATCGACGGGGAGGACGCCAGGGATCTGGATGACGCCGTCACCCTTTCCGTGGAAAACGGGATCTATCGGCTGGGCGTCCACATTGCGGACGTGTCCCATTATGTGAAGGAGGGAACGGCCCTCGATCAGGAGGCGTTTTCCAGAGGGACCAGCGTCTATCTCACCGACCGGGTAATCCCCATGCTTCCGAAGGAGCTGAGCAACGGGATCTGCTCCCTCAATGCGGGGGTTCCAAGGCTGGCCTTCAGCTGCCTGATGGAGCTGGATGAGACGGGGCGCCTGTTAAACCATGAGTTTGTAAAATCCGTGATCTGCGTGGACAGGCGGATGACTTATACGGCGGTGAACGGGATCCTTTCCGGGGACGAGGCACTTTCCGGGGAATATGCGGATTTTGCGCCCATGTTCCGGAGGATGAAGGAGCTGTCAGAGATCCTCAGAGAGAGGAGGCGGGCCAGGGGCTCCATTGACTTTGACTTCCCGGAAAGCAAGATCATCCTGGATGAAAACGGACGGGCCGTGGACGTGAAGCCCTATGAGCGGAATGCGGCCACCATGCTGATCGAGGACTTTATGCTTCTGGCCAATGAAACCGCAGCGGAGGATTTTTACTGGCAGGGCAGCCCCTTCGTGTACCGGACCCATGAAAAGCCGGACGGGGACAAGATCCGGGAGCTGGCGCTCCTTATCAGCAATTTCGGCTATCATCTGAAAATGGGGCGGGAGGAGATCCATCCGAAGGAGCTCCAGAAGCTTTTGGCCAGGATCCAGGATTCGCCGGAGGAGGCGTTAATCAGCCGTCTGACCCTGCGTTCCATGAGACGGGCCGAGTATCAGACGGAGTGCGTGGGCCATTTCGGCCTGGCGGCAAGATATTACTGTCATTTCACCTCGCCGATCCGCCGGTATCCCGACCTGCAGATCCATCGGATTATGACGGAAAGCCTGGCGGGGGAGCTGTCAGGGGAGCGGAAGGCCCGATACGAGGAACGGCTTCCCGGCGTGTGCCGTCAGTGCTCCTTTAAGGAGCGCAAGGCGGACGAGGCGGAGCGGGAAGTGGAGAAGATGAAAAAATGCCAGTATATGGCAGGCCATGTCGGGGAGCGGTTTGAGGGCGTGGTGTCCGGCGTAACCGGCTGGGGAATGTACGTGGAGCTTCCCAACACGGTGGAGGGCATGGTTCCGCTGTCCTCCCTGAAAGGCTATTATGAATATGACCAGGAAAAACAACGGCTGGTGGGATCCTCCGGCGGGCGGGTTTACAGCCTGGGACAAAAGCTTGCGGTGCAGGTGGCTTCCGTGGACACGGCGGGCTGCACCATCGATTTTATACCGGAGGAGGAAGGATAATGGGCAGGGACAGTTATAAGCTGGTCGCCAACAATAAAAAAGCGTACCATGATTATTTTATCGACGACACCTATGAGGCCGGGATTTCCCTTTCAGGGACGGAGGTGAAATCCGTCCGCATGGGGAAATGCAGCATTAAGGAGGCTTTTGTCAAAATCGACCGGGGCGAGGTCTTCGTGCACGGGATGCACATAAGCCCCTATGAGAAGGGCAATATTTTCAACAAGGACCCGCTTCGGGTGCGGAAGCTCCTGATGCACGGCTACGAAATCAACCGCCTGTACGGAAAGATCCAGCAGAAGGGCTTCACCCTGGTGCCTCTCAGGGTGTATTTCAAAGGAAGCCTGGTGAAGGTGGAAGTGGGGCTGGCCAGAGGAAAGAAGCTCTACGACAAGCGGCAGGATATTGCCAAAAAGGACCAGAGAAGAGAGGCCGAGAAGGAATTTAAGATACGGAATCTGGGCTGAAAGGACAAATGATGGAGGGAGCCACATGAGAAGAAGCGCCGAACCGATGACGGGCGGTTCGATTTGGAAGCGGATGATCCTTTTCGCACTGCCGATTTTGTTGGGAAATTTATTTCAGCAGCTGTATAATACGGTGGATTCGCTGATTGTCGGGAATTTTCTCGGGAGCAGTGCGCTGGCGGCGGTCACCTCCTCCGGAAGCCTGATCTTTATGCTGGTAGGCTTTTTAAGCGGGATTTCTTCCGGAGCCGGCGTGGTGGCAGCGGCCTTTTTCGGAGCCGGGGACAGGAAAAACCTGCACCGGACGGTTCATACGATGGTGGCCTTCGGCCTGGCCTTTGGCCTGGTCATGACGCTGTTTGGAGTGTGCCTTTCCCCTCAGATCCTGCGATGGATGGATACGCCGGAAAGCGTGATGACGGAGGCCGTCACCTATCTGCAGATCTATTTTTCCGGCTCCTTCGGCTTTGTGATGTACAATATCTTTGTCGGGATCCTGCATGCAGTCGGGGACAGCCGCCACCCGTTATATTATCTGATCTTTTCTTCCTTTGTGAACCTGGCGCTGGACCTTCTGTTTATCGGGGTCTTTCACACGGGAGTGGGCGGTGCGGCCTTTGCCACCGTAATCTCCCAGGTGCTCAGCGCCGGCCTTTGCTTCCTCCTGCTGAGAAAGGCGGAGGACAGCTACCGGGTGAGGGTCAGGGATATCCGCTTTGACCGCAGGATCCTTGGACAGATCGTCCGGATCGGTTTTCCCGCCGGTGCGCAGAACTCCATCATTTCCTTTGCCAATGTCATTGTCCAGTCCCATATCAATTCCTTTGGAGAAACGGTAATGGCGGGATACGGAGCTTATACGAAGATCGAAGGCTTCGGATTTCTGCCGATCATCAGCTTTATGATGGCTTTGACCACCTTTGTGGGGCAGAATCTCGGAGCAAGGGAGTATGAACGGACCAGAAAGGGAGCTCGCTTTGGCATTCTGATTTCGGTTCTTCTGGCAGAGCTTATCGGAATCCTGATTTTTTTCCTTGCGCCTTATCTGATCGCCGCCTTTGACTCTTCTCCTGAGGTGGTCCGGTTCGGCGTGGAAAAAGCCAGGACGGCGGCGCTCTTTTACTTCCTGTTAGCCTATTCCCATTCCACCTCCGCAGTCCTTCGGGGTGCGGGAAGGGCCATGTTTCCCATGGGGATCATGGTGTTTTTCTGGTGCGTGGTCCGGGTGGTCTTTTTAACCGTGATGATCCCGCTCACCCAAAGCATCCAGGCGGTGTACTGGGTTTATCCCCTTACCTGGTCATTAAGCTCCGCAGCCTTTTTCATATATTACAGAAAGGCGGACTGGCTGCCGAAAGCTAAGTAAAGTTCAGCAGGGTTTTCTTCCGGGCAAGGTAATAGGCAAGGCCGATAAAATCTGCCAGGACCCAGCCGATGGGGACGGAAACCCAGATGCCGGTGACGCCGACCGCCGGGATGGCGGAGAGTGTGTAGGCCAGAAGGACGCGGGTTCCGAGGGAGACCACCGTCAGCACCACGGACATGCCCGGCTTCTGAATGGCCCGATAGAGGCCGTAGAGCAGGAAGAGACAGCC
>CATJIW010000021.1 GCA_949740745.1 uncultured Lachnospiraceae bacterium
CCTTTGTCGAGTCCCCGCCGCCGGAGGTTTCTTCTCCGTCCTCTGAAGACAGCTCCTCCCCGCCTTCTTCCGTCCCGTCTGAAGGCTCCGTTTCCCCGGAAGGCTCCGTTTCCTCGGAAGCTTTCGTCTGCTCTGCCGCCTCCTGCTCCGCCTTTCTGGACGCCTCCTCGCTGGCGGCAAGGGCCCTGGCCTCTTCTGCCTCTCTCTGGCGGATGGCTTCCTCCAGGGCCAGGAACTCATCCAGCTCCTCCTTCATGGCCTCGTCATAATCCGCCATCAGATGCTCGTTCTCCAAAATCTCCGCATCCAGGCCGGACAGCTCCGCCTCCTTGGCCGCCTGCAGCTCCGAAAGGGATACCCGTTTCGCCTCTGCCCGGGCCGTCATGGTCTCAAGCTCTCTGTATGCCTCCTGAAGCTCCTCCGTCCGCCCGGCGATAAAGGCCTTCGTCTCTCCGTAAGCGGCCAGCATAGTTCTATCATATTCCGATATGCGGGAAATATACTCCGCCCGGTTTAAAAATTCCGAGGGACTTGCAGACTGGAAGAGCATCTCCAGAAAGATTGTGTCCCCCTTTTCATACATATACTGAATCCGGAGCTTCATATCCTCATACTGCTCCCGCTCCGACTCTCTGGCCGCCTCCAGTTCTTCCCTGGCCGTCTCAATCTGGGCGTAAAGCGCTTCCAGCCGGTTCTCCAGTTCCAAAAGGCTTTCTCCCGCCGCCTCCAGTTCTTCGTTGACCGCCTCGATATAAGCGCTCACGTCGTCCTTCAGCGCATCCAGCTCAGACAGCCTTTTTTGGACCTGCTCCTGTTCCTCTTCTATGGCTTCGATCCGTTCCTGCCTGCTTTCCAGCTCCTCCGAAGCGCCCATTCCCGGAAAGCTTCCCAGAAGAAAAAGCGCTGCCCCGAACATGCCGGCCAGTCTCCTGTATTTTTTTTTCATATTACCGTTCCTTTTGTCATCCCTTCCGTCCGGAATAATCCCCTCCGTCCGGACGCCGCTGTCCTTCCTGCTGCCCTGCCTGAGGCTTCACCGCTTCCTACGCCTTCAAATGCTTCCGGATGGAGAAAAAGCTGCCGAAAAGCCCGATCCCCAGACCCAGACCCAGGGAAACGGGAACCAGCACCCGAAACACCTCCCCGACCGGAAGCAGAGTCAGTATCCGTGAAAGAATGCTCAGCCGGCTCAGGCAGAACCGCACCGCATAACCGTAAGCATAATAAACCACCACCAGCGGAAGCCCTGCGCCGAAGGCGCCGATAATCAGCCCCTCCACCACGAAGGGCGCGCGGATCAGGAAATTGGTGGCGCCGATCATCCGCATAATCCGGATTTCTTCCTTTCTGGCACTGATGGTAATGGCAATGGTATTGCTGATCAGGAAAACGGCCACAAATAAAAGGATCAGAATGATCGCCATGGACACATAGCCCACCAGATTGTTGATCCCGGAAAGCCCCGCCGCCGCAATCTCCGAATAGTTCACCCGCCGGATGCCTTCAACCGTTTTTAAATATTCCACAAATGCCTTCTGGTCGGCAATGTCATCCAGGTAAATCTCATAGGACGCACTGTTGGCCAGGGGATTGTCCCTGGCAAAGCCTTCCGCCAGCTCCGGCGCCTCGTGAAAATAATCCTTCTGATAGGCGGCCCACGCCTCCTCCGCAGAGATATAATTTAAACCTGCCACTCCCTCTCTGGCCTTAATCACCTCTCCGATGGCGAAAATTTCCTTCTCCGAAAGTCCCTCGTCAAAAAAAACCGTCACGCCCACCGTATTTTCCAGATTTCTCACCATAAACTGAACGTTGGTCACCATGGAGTAAAAAATGCAGAACAAAAAAACGCAGGTGGCCATGGTCCCGATGGAAGCCAACGAAAACAGCTTGTTCTTCCGGATGCTGCGCAGGCCCTGCCTGACGCAGTACCACAGTGTGCTAATCCTCATTTTCGTACCCGCTTTCTTCCCTGTCTGTCACGATCTCGCCCCGCTTCATGGTAATGACCCGCTTCTTCATCTTATCCACGATCTCCTTGCTGTGGGTCACCACCACCACCGTGGTACCCATCTCGTTGATCTCCTCCAGAAGCTTCATGATCTGCCAGGCGTTTCCGGGATCCATGTTTCCGGTGGGCTCGTCCGCCAGAAGGATCTCCGGCCGGTTGACCAAAGCCCTCGCAATGGCCACCCGCTGCTGCTCCCCGCCGGAAAGCTGATTCGGAAAGGACTTATATTTGGACGACAGGCCCACCATGGCCAGCACCTCAGGGACCCGTTTCCGGATCTCCCTGGTGGGGGTCACCACCACCCGCTGGGCAAAGGCCACGTTCTCATAGACATTCCTGTCCTTAAGCAGACGGAAATCCTGAAAGACAACTCCCAGGTGCCGTCTGTACCTGGGTATCATCTTCCTTTTCATTTTGGTAATGTCAATGCCGTTGACCCGGATCCTGCCGGCGGTCGCCTCGATTTCCTTTAACAAAAGCCGGATCAGAGTCGTCTTCCCCGAACCGCTGTTGCCCACGATAAAGACAAACTCTCCTTTCTCAATCTTTAAATTCAGATCCCGCACGGCCTTTGTCTCCCGGTCGGTCGCCTTGTCGTAGGTCTTGTTTACGTGTTCAAATATGATCATGAAAAGCCCTCAATTCTAGTTATCCAGCGTCTCAATATATTTCATGTACTTCACTACCATCAGAGCAATCTTAAAGGTAATGGCATCCTCAAAAACCCGCAGGTCAAGGCCCGTGCCCTTCTGAAGCTTATCCAGCCGGTAGACCAGCGTATTCCTGTGGATGTAAAGCTGCCTGGAGGTCTCGGAGACATTCAGGTTGTTCTCAAAAAATTTATTGATGGTGACAAGAGTCTCGTCGTCCAGGTCATCCGGGGATTTCCCGTCGAAAATTTCCTTGATAAACATCCGGCACAGGGAAACGGGAAGCTGATAGATCAGGCGGCCGATCCCCAGATTGTTATAAGCCACAATGTTCTTGTCGCTGTAGAAAATCTTCCCCACGTCCAGAGCCATCTTGGCTTCCTTATAGGAGCGGGAAACCTCCTTCACCTCGTTTACAATGGTCCCGTAGGCCACATGGACCGTGGCCATGGCCTCGGTGTTCAGCATGTCGAGGATCATCTTCGCCACCTTTTCCATGTCCTCATAGCTCTCTCCCGGCTTGAGCTCCTTCACCAGGATAATGTTCTTTTCGTCCACGGCCGTAATGAAGTCCTTGGATTTTGCGGAAAACATGCCCTTCACCGTCTCCAGGGCCACCGTGTCGTTTTCCGTCTGGGTCTCCACCACGAACACCACGCGGCGCACGTTGATATCAATATGAAGCTTTTTCGCCCGGTTGTAAATATCCACCAGAAGCAGGTTGTCAAGCAGCAGGTTCTTAATAAAGTTATCCTTGTCAAACCGCTCCTTGTACGCCACCAGAAGGTTCTGAATCTGGAACACGACCACCTTCCCGGCCATGTAGGCGTCGTCCCCCGCTCCCCTGGCAAGAAGCACGTACTCTAACTGATGCTCGTCGAACACCTTGAAAAACTGATAGCCCTGGATCACCTGGCTGTCCGCCGGAGATTCCACAAAGGCCAGCACGGAAAACTCATATTCCTCCGCATCGGGAAATGTGGTCGCCAGGACCTTTCCCTCCGTATCGCAGATGCAAAGCTCAATTCTCATTATCCCTTTCAGGCCCTCGATCGTGTTCTGCAAGATCTGATTTGATATCATAATATTCACCCCTGTTACATACTGTTTTTTCGTCTATTAGTTATATTTTGAACAATGAGCATTTCACCCTCACTTTATCTTAATGCATAAAGCGCAAAAATGAAAGTGTTTTTAGACTTTTTTTATAAGAAAACGAAAAAAGAGTTTCGCAAGCGAAACTCTCAGGGTGAAATCCTTTATCCAATTGCCGCTCCGGTTTCTTTGTCAAAGAAGAAAAACTCACAGTCCGCCTCCGGCCTGGTCTCCTCCGATCCGTCGTCCCCGCCGGAAAACCGGCTGGTGGTATACCCCAGGAGCACGTCCCTTCCTATGTATCCGCCCTGCTCCAGGCGCAAGACCCACTCCGCAGGCACATCCACGCTGAACCCCTTTCCCACGGCCTCCACGGCCGTTTTTCCTTTCACGATCTCCACCTCGCTGCTCCCGAAAGCGGGGCCGTTCATAAAGCGGGCCACAAAGAAATTGCGGGGGGTTTTCTGAAGCTCCCGGACGCTCCCTGTCTGCTCGATACGGCCCCGGCGCATGACTGCGGTCCTCGTTCCCATAAGAGCCGCCTCCATAGGATCGTCGGTGGCATAAACCAGAGTCGTCCGTATCTCGTCATGAAGGCTTTTTAACCGCTCCCTCGCCTTTTTTCTGGCGGAGGCGTCCAGGCTTCCAAGAATGTCCAGCATCAGGAACGCCTCCGGATCATGGACATTGGCTCTCGCCATGGCCACGTACTGCTTCTGCAGATCGTTGAGCTCCCTCGGATAACAGGATAACAGATTTTCGATCTTAAAGATCCTGGCGTTTTTCTCAACCAGCGGGCGGATCTTTTCCTCCGGCTCCTCATGGAGCCTCATCAGGAATGCCAGGTTGTCATAGACCGTCATTCCCGGATAAAGGGTAAAATGCTGAAAGATCATTCCCACGTTCCGCTTCTCCGGGCTGCCGTTTCGAACCGCCTCTCCCCCGATCATCAGCTCTCCGGAACTGATCGGCTCCATTCCGGCGATCATACGGAGGACCGTCGCTTTTCCGGAACCCTTCGGCCCGGTCAGCACCACAAACTCGCCGTCGCCGATCTCCAGGCTGAAATCTCTCACCGCCGCCTTTCCATTGGGGAATGTTTTGGTCACATTTCGAAATGAAATCCCTGCCATCTGTCCGCCTCCTGTCCTGTATGATTAGTAACATCATACCCTAATGCCGTATAAAAAGCCATAACCGAAATCCACAAAAAGCATTTTCGGTCTTTAGCAACTTTGTACACCCCATCTGCGAACTGACAGGCATTCCTCCTTTTTTCCGGTCTTTTCCTGTGAAGTATTACTATAAAACAGGTAATTACGAAGTTTGAACCGAAAGAGCCGATTCAGGCCGTCATTCCATTTAAATCCTGCTGCACCGGACATTCCAGGGAGCCCACTTATGCACAAGACGGCCTTAAACGGCTCTGGTCGCTTCCTCCAGCCACTGAAGCTCCTCACCTTCAAAATAAGGCGACAGCGCCTCTCTGACCTGCTTATGGTAACCGTTCAGTCTTTTTTTATCTCTCTCATCCAGTTCCGCAAGGTCCACCGCATCCAAATCAACGGGCGCCAGGGTCAGATGTTCAAATTCCAGGAACTGTCCGTACCGGTTCCTTTCCCCTTTCCGGCAAAGAAGCAGGTTTTCGATCCGGATGCCGTACTCTCCCTCCAGATAGAAGCCCGGTTCGTCAGACGTCACCATGCCGGGAAGCAGCACGGCCGTCTCCGTCCCCTCCGGCGGCAGCTTCCAGCGAAAGCCGTTGGGGCCCTCATGGACATTTAAGAAATAGCCGACCCCGTGGCCGGTCCCGTGCTGATAGTCAAGCCCCACGGCCCAGAGCGGCTCTCTGGCAATGCAGTCCAGATTGGCCCCTCTGCATCCCTGCAGGAATTTTGCGTCTCCCAGTGCCAGCATCCCCCGGAGCACAGCCGTAAAATGCTTCTTCTGCTCTGCGCTCAGGGCTCCCAGGGCAATGGTCCTTGTAATATCCGTGGTCCCTTCCAGATACTGCCCGCCGGAATCCACCAGAAGGAATCCCTCCGGGCGAAGGAGCGCTCCCTCCCCTTCCATCCCGTAATGAACCACTGCGCCGTTGGCCCCGTACGCCGCAATGGTAGAAAAACTGGGGCCGAAATAATGCTCCCCCATTTCCCTGCACCGCTCCAGGAAAGCCGCCGCCTGTCCTTCCGTAATGGACCTTTGTCCGATATTTTTCTTCAGCCAGTAAAGAAACCTGGTCACCGCAACGCCGTCCTTTACATGGGCCTTCCTTATGTTCTCCGCTTCTACCGGGTTTTTGACCGCTTTCATCTCGGAAGACGGATTCGGCCGGTCCACCACGTTCCCCGCCCGCCGGAAGCAGCTCCACGCCTGCTCGTTCACCCGGCTGCTGTCGGCCATCACCGTCTTATACCGGCAGATGGACGGAAGGTCGCGGAAAAAGTCATCGTAAGAGCATACCTGAACCCCGTCCTCCAAAAGCTCCGACCGGATTTCCTCCGCAAGCGCCCCGTCCTCCGCAAACAGCCACGCCTTCTCCATGGAAAGGACCAGATAGCTTAAAAACACCGGATTGCAGGCAACATCGCTTCCCCGGAGATTGGTAAGCCAGGCAATGTCATCCAGGGCCGTGGCCACATGAAATTCCGCCTTCTCTTTCTTCATAACCTCCCGGACCCTGGAAAACTTCTCCTCACGGCTTTCCCCCGCATAGCAAAGCTCCAGGGAAAACACCGGATTTTTCGCACGGGCCGGACGCTCCTTCCAAACCTCCTCCGGCAGGTCGATCAGGCGGATCCTTCCGTCCTTTTTCTCCGCGATCTGCCGCAGAGCCTGCCCCAGCCTGCGGCTCACGACCGTCCCGTCATAGGCAAGGATCCCCCGTTCCGAGAGCCTGCGCTCCACTTCCTCCTCCAGAGAGGGAACGCCCTCCTCCCCCATTTTATAAAGAGTGATGCCGCTTCCCGCAAGCTGCTTTTCCGCCTGCAGAAAATACCGGCCGTCGGTCCACAGCCCGGCCCAGTCCGCTGACACCGCCAGCGTTCCCGCAGACCCGGTGAAGCCGGACAGATATTTCCTGGCCTTAAAATGCTCTCCGGGATATTCCGAACCGTGAGGATCTGCCGTCGGGATGACACAAAGGGCGATCCAATGGCTTTTCATTGCCTCCCGCAGGCTTTCAATCTCTTTTCTTGCCACCTTTTTCTTCCTCCTCAACCCTTAAAATATTCTTCCGCCGCCGTCAGAGTCCTGTCGATATCACTCTCCGAATGAGCCGCCGACAGGAACAGGGCTTCAAACTGGGACGGAGCCACGTAGATCCCCCGGCCAAGCATATGGCGGAAATACTGCCCAAAAGCTTCCGTATCCGAAGTTTTGGCCGACCCATAATCCCTCACGGGCTCTTTCGTAAAGAACAGGCAGCTCAGGGAACCGGCCCCGGTCACCTGGCAGGGCACCCCCAGCCGCCCGGCCAGCTTCTTAAGCTCTGCCCGGAAGGATTCCCCCAGGGCGTTCAGCCTTTCATAAATGCCGGGATCGTCCTTTAAAATATGAAGGCCGGCAAGGCCCGCCGCCATGGCCACCGGATTCCCGCTGAGGGTTCCCGCCTGATAGACTCTTCCTGCGGGGGCCACCACCTCCATGACCTCCCGTCTGCCTCCATAAGCGCCCACGGGCATTCCGGCGCCAATGATTTTCCCGAAGGTGGTCAGATCCGGCGTCACGCCGTAATACCCCTGCGCCCCGGTAAACCCAAGTCTGAAGCCGGTGATCACCTCATCAAAGATCAGCAGGGCCTTCTCCTCCGTACAAATGCGCCGAAGGCCCGAAAGGAATCCCTCTTCCGGCACGACCACGCCCATATTGGCCGCCACCGGCTCCACGATCACTGCGGCGATCTGGCCGGGAAACCTGGCAAACAGCTTCTTTACGCTTTCCAGGTCATTGTAGCCTGCCGTCAGCGTATCGGCCGCACAGCCCTCCGGCACCCCGGCGCTGTCCGGCACGCCCCCGGTCATTACGCCGGAGCCGGCCTTTACCAGCATGGAATCGCAGTGCCCGTGATAGCAGCCCTCGAATTTTACCACCTTGTCCCGGCCCGTATAGCCCCTTGCCGCCCGCAGGGCCGACATGACCGCCTCCGTGCCGGAATTGACCATGCGCACCAGTTCAATGGAAGGCACCGACCGGCAGATAAGCTCCGCCATCTCCACCTCCGCCTCACAACCTGCACCGAAGCTCAAGCCCCGCTCCGCCGCCTTCACCGCTGCTTCCCGGATGGCCGGATGGTCGTGCCCCAGGATCATCGGCCCCCAGGAACCGACAAAATCCAGATAAACATTACCGTCCGCATCCGTCATCTGCACCCCCCGGGCCGAAGCGATAAACCGGGGCTTTCCGCCAACTGCCTGAAACGCCCGCACCGGGCTGTTGACCCCTCCGGGGATCACCTGCTTTGCCCGCTCAAATAACTCTTCTGATCTTCCCATGACAATTCTCCCTCTCTTTTATCCGATCCGGCCTTCGTCCATAAACCCCGCCAGCTCTTTTGCATAATACGTCAGCAGCACCCCCGCGCCGGCCCGGTACACGGAAGCCGCCGCCTCGCAGACCACCGCCGCCTCGTCGATCCAGCCCTTCCGGGCCGCCGCCTTGATCATGGCGTATTCCCCGCTCACGCTGTAGGCCGCAACCGGCACGCAGACCGTCTCCGACACCCGCCGGATCACGTCCAGATAAGAAAGAGCCGGCTTCACCATGACAAGGTCCGCTCCCTCCTCCACGTCGAGAAGTGCTTCCCGGATTCCCTCCTTCGCATTGTGATAATCCATCTGATAAGTCTTCC
>CATJIW010000022.1 GCA_949740745.1 uncultured Lachnospiraceae bacterium
ATCGGCCTTGGAACGGAGGCGCGCATGGTGGCGGCGGTGTTCCACATTCTCACCCATGCGGCCACCAAATCCCTGCTTTTTATCAGTGCGGTGGGGCTTTATGAGGTTTCCGGGGGCAGGACGGATTATGTGAGCCTCAGAGGCTCCGGCTACCGGAACCGGACGGCGGGGCTGGCGTTTGCCGTGGGGGCGCTTTCCATGGTGGGCTTTCCCATGCTGTCGGGCTTTATTTCCAAGCTCCTCTTTGCCACGGCGGCGGTCCAGAGTCCCCATAAGATGGTCTTTACGATCCTTGGCCTGGCTGTCAGCACGATTTTAAACGCCATTTATTTCCTGCGGCTGGTCATCAGTATTTATTCTCCTTCGGAACGGGAATACGGGCCGGATCAGTCTCACCCGTCGGGAATGCTCAAGGTGGCTTCCTTCCTGTTTGTGGCGGTGAACCTGGTGCTGGGACTTTTCTCAAAGCCGATCGTGGACGGGATCAATGCGGGACTGGGGATGTTCCTATAAATAGCGTTTGTGTCTCCGCGATTTTCCTCCGTGATTGAAATCAACGAAATGCGGAGACGCAAAGACAGATATAAAGGAGAAACGTATGGAACAGGATTTTCTTTTATTGTTTCCGGTATTTTTTCCCATGGCGGCCGGGCTTTTCCTGTTTGTGCTGCCGAAGGGGAGGACCGGACGGCGGGGAAAGCGGCTTTTCGTGGCGGCGTCTCTTTTGCTGGAGCTTGCGGTCACGGCTGTCTGCCTGACGGGCGGGGAGCGGGCCTTTGTTTTGGGAGAGCTTGGGGAGTCTCTTCGGATTTGCTTCCGGGTGGATGGGCTTTCCCGGATTTTTGCCCTTTTGTCGGTGTCGATGTGGCTTCTGGTAGGGATTTTTTCCTTCCGATACATGGATCATGAAGATCATGAGGAACGGTTTTTTGGTTTTTTCCTGGTTGTGGAGGGGGCGCTGGCGGCGCTTTCCTTTGCGGGGAATCTGATCAGCTTTTATCTGTTTTTTGAAATTATGACCCTTGCCTCGTTATTCCTGGTGTTCCATGAGGGGACCAGGCCGGCGATCCTGGCGGGCCTTAAGTATCTTTTTTATTCGGTGGCGGGAGCGTTTATGGCTCTTTTCGGGATTATTTTCCTGTCGGGTTCTGGCGGCCTTGGGAACTTTGCGCCGGGGGGGATTCTGGACGGGACGGCCCTGTCCGGACATTCGGGCATCGTGTCTGCCTCGGCTTTTTTCCTGATCGTCGGCTTCGGGACGAAGGCGGGCATGTTTCCCATGCACGGCTGGCTTCCTACGGCCCATCCGGAGGCGCCTGCTCCGGCCAGCGCCGTACTTTCCGGGGTCATTACGAAAATGGGGGTCCTGGGGGTTATCCGGGCGGTCTATTTTGTCATCGGGCCGGAGCTTCTCAGGGGCAGCTGGGTCCAGACGGCGTGGCTTCTTCTGGCTTTGATTACGGTCTTTATGGGGTCGATGCTGGCTTACCGGGAGAAAATCCTTAAAAAACGGCTGGCCTATTCTACGGTGAGCCAGGTTTCTTATATTATGTTCGGCCTTGCCCTTCTGGAACCGATGGCTTTTACGGGTGCCATGCTCCATGTGGTGTTCCATTCGATGGTGAAGGACGCCCTGTTTTTGGGAGCGGGGGCCGTGATCTTCCGGACGGGGAAGACAAGGGTTTCAGAGCTTGCGGCCATCGGGAAGGAAATGCCGGTGACGATCTGGTGCTTTGCATTTGCCTCTCTTGCCCTGATCGGGATTCCGCCTGCCGGCGGCTTTGTGAGCAAGTGGTTCCTGGCCCAGGGGGCGCTTGCCTCCGGTACGGGGGTTTTTGCCTGGCTGGGGCCGGCGGTGCTTCTGGCAAGTGCCCTCCTTACGGCAGGGTATCTGCTTCCTGTCGTGATCCGCGGCTTTTTTCCGGGGGCGGATTATGACTACGGGAGTCTTAAGAAGCGGGAGCCGTCTCTTCTTATGACGGCGCCCATGGCGGTTCTGGCGGCGGGAGCCCTGGTTTTCGGCATGTTTCCGAGTGTGATCTTAAATGCTGTGACGGCAGCGGCGGGAGGGATTTTCTGATGTTGCGATTGTTATGGATGACGGCTCCGGTGTTTCTTCCTCTGGCGGGCGGCTTTGTCATGCTGGCTGCGGGAGGGGGAACGGAGGCGGCCGGGAAAAAGCAGGAGAGGAACCGTCTGCTGTTTATGGAGGCGGTGGTCCTTGCGTCAAGTATTCTGGTGTGGGCGCTGATCCTTTCCGGAAGGGGAAAAGAGGACGCAGTGCTGTTTTATCTGGCGGGGAAGGACCTTAAGGTGTTTTTCCGGCTGGACGGGGCCGGGTGTGTGTTTGCGGGCCTGGTGTCTTTTCTGTGGCCGTTTGCCGCGCTTTATGCTTCGGAATATATGGAGGGGGACGGGAGGCAGAAAACATCTTTTGAAGAGCTGGATCCTTTTAAGGAAAATCTTTATTATGTGTTGGTCAACCTTTTGATGAGCTCTTTG